>JADLHG010000069.1 GCA_020848905.1 Deltaproteobacteria bacterium | reverse complement strand
TGATAGATCTCTGGGGCGCCGGAGTCGTCCGGTGTGCCGGACCGGCCCGTCCGCATACCGGACCAGGAAACCCGGCTACGAGCAACCAGAGCAATGAGCAACCACGGTCGGGTTCCCGCGGGGGTTCCCGCGGTCGGGTTCGTGGAGAAGCAACCACGGTCGGTCCGGGTCGTCCGGGTCGGAGCCGGGTCCGCTTCCGACGTCGCGGCGCAACGCGCCTAGACGTCGCGACGGCGAAACCGTCGACGACGGCGGACCGCGGCGAGGAGTGTGACCCCGGACCAGGCGCTCGCCCACCCCTGGACCTCGCCCGTCCACGTCGCACAGCCGCAACCCGCGCTGCTCGCCGGCCTGCCTCCGGCGTCACTCGCCCCGTCGTCCCCACGCGCGGCATCTCGCGCCCAGACCCCCGCATCACGTCCACCGTCGGATACGCCCCCGTCCGATCTGGACACGCCACGCACGGCAACGCGGGTCACGACACGCGTGCCGGGCTCGGGCACCGTTACCACGTGCGTGATCGTGGGCTCCTCCAGGGACCGGAGGGTGCAGCGCGCCGGACGCGACGCCGTGGCGGGCACTGTGAGCAAGGTCGCCCCGCGCTCCATGCGGCTCACCTGGCAGTCGATCGAGGACCACCCGCTACCAACGAGCTGGCCTGCCTCGTCGACGGCGAGCACGGCCAGCCCGTCCGCTGCCGTGCCCAGAGGTTTTACTCCTGCGAGGAAATAGTTCCGCGCACGCAGCCTCTCGCCGCCCACCGTCACCTCCGCGTCGAGCTGATAGGCGCCGAAGGGCCAGGACATCGTCTCCGTCAGTGGGACCGCGTTGCCGCCCGGGTAGCTGGGCTTGGCCGTCGCTAGCGAGCCTTCACTGCGAAAGCGTTCTTTTCCGTCAACGTCGGTCACCCGCAAGGTGACGAGCTCGCCGCTCTCGATCCGTACCTGCGCCGGCAGCGCGGGGTACTGCGGATCGCGTCCCCAAGCAAAGGCGAAAAACACGACCCAGGTTGGGCTCACCGGGCTCGCGGGCCAGTCGGCGCCGCGCCGACCGTATACGCCGAGGAACCGTCCCTGCGTAGTCGTACCCGCGGCCACGGGTTGCGCCGGAATCCACACGCTCGGCGGCACACCGTCCACGGGCGCGACGAGCGCCTCGCCCACGGCCTGGACCAGGGTCGTGGGCTCGACCAGCCCCTGCGGGCGCGTGTAGAGCGCGCGGTTCACCTTCCCCAGCGCGTCCGCGGACTCCCACTGGCCGGCCGGTCCCGCGTGCTGCGAGAGCGCAAGCAACGAGAACAGCCCCGCGTAGGCGGTGGGCCCCGAGATCCAGTCGGCATACGAGCGATTGACCATCAGGTGCCCGTAGGCGCGCGCTCCCAGGTTGGCGAACGTGTCGTACCAGAGTACGGCGTCCTTCCAGTCGAACGAGGCGTCGAGCGTACGCGTGCCTGTCTGGAGCAGGCGTTCGCGCACGAGCTCGACTCCGGCGCTCGTCATGCCCTCCTCGGCCCAGCTCGCCGTGAAAACGTAGCCGCCGTGAAAGGCGTGGATCAGCTCGTGCGTGAGGAACTGGTCGAAGGCCGGAGTGGGCGCCGGAACGGCGTCCCGGCAGGAGGGGAGCCAGCCGAGCACGAGCTGGCCGGTCACCGGGTTGTACATCCCGCCGTAGTACGTTGGGTCGTGCCGGATGAGCACGGTGTGCGTCTTCGCCGGCTCGCCGTAGACGCGCACCACCTCCGGGTAGATCGCGGCGAGCGCGGTATTCAGGTATTCCACGCACGAAGTGGGCAGGCTCGGGTCGAAGGAAAGCTCGAGCCGATTACCGGCTTCTGCGCGACCCACCCCGACGAGCGCGATGGCGGCAGCCAAAGCCACGAGCAGCGCTCTCATGCGCGGTGGGCCCGCGCCCCACCTATCCCTGGCACGCCCCGGTACCAGGGCTCAGCGCGCCTGCCCCTGCCGCCGTACATAGGCCGCCTTCACCTGCTGAAGCACCGAGGTTAGTCCGTCCAGGCGATTCACCTCGACGCGGCCACCGGCCAGCTCCGCACCGACGCGCTCCACCTCGCGCAGCATGACCCGCTCGAATGCGCGCTCGGCCGGCGCCTGCCCCTCGAGCCAGCCCCGTCGGAACCAGCTCCGCACCTCGCGATCCAGGTTATGGACGAAGCCCCCGTAGAAATACGTCTCGAGGTTCGCGAGACGGTCCCGTCCCGGGTTGAGCTTGTAGTCCTCGGCGAGAGTACCGATCACCGGCATGCGCTCGGGCAGCCAGAGCCCGAGGCGACCGCGGTGCTCGAAGTCGACCCAGAAGCCGCCGAAGTCGCGGTTCACCACGGTCCCGGTGGGCAGACCCCGCGCGTCCAGCTCCAGCAGCACGTTCTGCCCGTGCGGTTCGCTGGTAATGCCATTCTTCACCGAGAGCTCGATCCACTGCCGCACGCACGGCGCGATTACGCGCTCGCGGATGAAGGTCTCCGCGGGCTGCCCGCTCCGCCGGATCATCTCCACCAGCGCCGGCATCGCGCCGTTCGGCCCCGGCGAATGCAGCGCGAAGAGCGGCATGCACTGCGTGCGCCCCGCGATCACGCCCTCCGGAATGAGCCGGATGATCATGCCCCCCTCGGGCATCCCTCGAGGAATAGCCGTAAGCACCTCGGGGAGCGCCGCGAAGCTTGCCGGGAGCGCCGCCGCTGCACCGGGTCGCGCCACCCGTCCCGCCCGATCCGCCTCGAGCAGCAGGCCGATGCCAGCGCTCCGCGCGATCTCCCCCTGCGAGATCGTGCGACGCGCACCGTTCAGCATCTTGTCCAGGCTCACCTTCAGGAAGAACGGCGTCTCGGGATGCCCCGGAGCCCAGGAGATCAGCGTGCGCGAGGAGGCCGTCGCCGAGGCCGTAAAGTCCTCGGCCCGCTCGGCCCCGGCGACCAGGCGCGCGTAGAGCGGCTCGGACTCGGGATGCACGACGAGCCGCACCTGGGCACGCCCGTTCTGCTGCCGCAGGAACATCGGCCGCAGAGTTCCGGCCAGCTCGTCCGTCGGAAAGGCGTGCATGCGCTCGGCGTCCACCCAGTAGCTCTTGAGCTGGAAGAACCGGCGCTGCTCGGGCGCGTAGCGCGGGTCCTGGTGGTTGTCGAGCGGGTAGAGACGCCGCGCGTCATTCGAACGGTCGTTGCGCTCCTGCTCGAACGCGAGCCAGCGTGCCACGGGGGCCGGAAGCCTCGGATCCGCGCCCCGTTCCGCCGTCGCCGCGGCAGGCGCCAGCAGCAGCGCGAGGACGACCCCCGCCCCGAGATACCTCGCGGCGCATCGCATCGAACAGCACGAGAACATGCAGGGCCTCCGGCAAACGAGGCCGCGGGCCCCCGAGATGGACCGCGCGCATTTCGGCCTCGGATCTGCGCTCGCGGAGAGCAACCAGTATTCCGCACCATGGGCGGAACATGATCGCCTATTTTCAGGAGCTTAGCTGTGAGTGGTCACGGCGTGACCACCCGAGGTTCGCCCGCGTCGCACGTGATTCACCGAGTCCTGGAGCACGCCTCGGAGGCCGCCGCGCCTATCAACCTGGGAGAGATCTCGGAGGGAGAGATTTCGGAGGGGAGACCTCTCGGGCGAAGATCTCGGGCGGCATCAACCTGGGTGGGCGCGCATCAACCTGGGTGGGAGCTGGGCTGGGTGGGCGCGCATCAACCTGGGTGGGAGCTGGGCGGCATCAACCTGGGTGGGCGCGCATCAACCTGGGTGGGAGCTCTGGGCCGCGCATCAACCTGGGTGGGAGCTCTGGGAGCTCTGGGGAGGGTGGGAGCTCTGGGAGCTCACGCCGCGACGGACTCGGCAGAGCGGCTCAGGCGATAGCGGCGCACGAGCGGGGTGCCGCGGAAGACCAGTCCCACGCCGGCGATGCCGTGGCGCGACTCGCGACGCGTGACCTCGGCGATGAAGGTATAGAGCACCTCTCGCTCGCGCCCCACGATGACCTGCACCGCCTCCCCGGGCTCGAGCGCCTCACGCGTGGCGACGAACATCCCGCCCCCGGAGAGGTTGAAGACCGTGGCGCGCGTGTGGCCGGCCGCGCTCTTGAGGAGCGCTGGCATCAGGCAGGCCAGTCGCCGGTGGCGACGCCGTTTCGTGCGGGAATCCCCCTCGAGGAGGCGCGACAGCTCCGAGAGCTCAGTGAGCTCCCGGCGCTCGAGCCGCAGTCCGGCACGCACCCGCGCATGCAAGTACGCGTAGTCGTAAACCTGCTGCACCGCGCGAAGCTGCTCGCCATCCACGTGCCCGCTGCCCTCGCCCTCAAGAACCATGACCTCACTCCTTCCGACCAACTCCCGGAAGATGAGCAACCATCGTGCCAGCCGCGCCCCCTCGCCAAGGTGCGAAGATCGCGTGGCCGTGCACCGGATCTGGCCAGAATGGCAGCGGGCCGGCTGTCCCCAGAGGCAAAGCTGACACGGCTACCCGTGTTGACCTGTTAACGATCCCTGACAGCGGCGCCATGGCCCGCCCGGCACATGGCCCCCCCCGATGTTACGGCGCCTCGCCGCGCGCGATGACCTCCACCTCACCGAGGCCCGCCACCGCCACGCCGTTAAAGGTGCCCGAGACCTTGTCGAGGAACACGCGCACTGTCCGAGCCTTGACGTCGCTGAAGAGCACGTCCGTCCCCGCAACCGCTACGGGCCCGGCGGCTCCTCGGGCCAGCTCCTGACCGGCGCTCGAAACAACCACGGTGGCGGCCGAAACAACCACGGTGCGGCCCGCCCCCGTCGGAGGCCCGTACAGGCGCACGCGCCGAACCGTCACGGGAACCGGAAAGCTCAGCTCCACCCATTGTCCCTGCGTCTGCCCCGCCGCGCTGTACCAGTGACGGGCATCTCCTCCGCGCCCCGTCCGCACGCGCCGGTCGTTGAGCCCGTGATCGTTCGGAACCGCAGCGTGCCGGGACGAGCTGCTGGGCGCCGCTCCAGGGGCGAGGTTCGTCCAGCGAGCCTCCTCGTCGGTCGCCGGCACGGCGATCATCGTGTGACCGACGTGGCACCCCACGCATCGAGCGCGTGCCCCCGGCCGGCCCCAGTTGTGGCCCGCGACGTGCGCCGCCGGCACCGGGTCCCCGGCCCCCCCGTACCGGCCCGCGGAAATAGGGACCTTGTACCCTTGCCCGCTCGGCGTGCGGAGCTGCTCGAAGAGGGGCACGTTGGCCGGCGCGTTGGCCTGGACCGCCCCCCCGGCGCTCACGACCCTCTCCTCGAGCAGGATCGGCCAATCGAGGTGATTGCCCGAGCTCAGGCTGGTCCGCTGATGATCGATGAAGAACCGGATCGTCCCGGCCGACCCGACCGGAATCGCGTGCGCAATCTCCACGTCCACCGGCGCGTTGAAGTATACGTTCAGGGCGTCGAAGACAAAGGTTCCGTCGAGGTCGTACGGGCCGCTCGCCTTGGGCGGGAGGGCGCTCGCCACGCCGGTAACGCCATCGACGATCACCGGCGGCAGGGGCCGCGGCTGCACGACGCGCGGCCGGAGCTCGCCGGTTCCCGGCACGTCATAGTAGGGCTGCAAGTTCGAACCGTCCGCGTTAGCGATATATAGCCCGTAGTCCTGACC
The DNA here is from genome assembly GCA_020848905.1 of Deltaproteobacteria bacterium. NCBI lineage: Bacteria > Pseudomonadati > Myxococcota > Myxococcia > Deltaproteobacteria bacterium. Next base: position 139,932 of record JADLHG010000069.1, on the reverse strand, counting down.
AGTATCCTTGGCCCACGACAGCACCATCCGGCCGTCGGGCAGAAATGACGGGTCTGCCGCATAGTTTCCTTTGTAGACGTTATACGAGGGAGGGCTCTGCGTGACGAGCTCGCCATCGTTCGACACGCCGATCACGTGCGAGTAGCCGTGCGGTCCCCGCTCGTAGCGACGGATCCCGCCGAACCCCGACTGATCGGCCAGGTGGTGGAGCGGAACGAAGTTCGCGTAGAGCACGCCGCTCGCCGAGAACCCGCCCCCGTAACCGTGGTTCTCGAAGGCCGCGTAGCCCACGCCGGAGACGCCGCCCCACTGCGCCAGCTCGGTGCCGTCCGGACGGATGGTCACGAGCTGCCACGCGTTACGCGATAGGTCGGGCACCCCGCCGAAACGATCGAGCATGTTCTCGGCCACGAGACCGATATGCTGAGCGTAGCCCACCGGAAGATCCGGAAACGGAATCGTCGACAGGCTGTTCGTAGCGTTGCGGCTATTCCGCCACCAGCGAGAAAACACGATCTTCCCCGTGATGGGATCGACCAGCGGACGGTCCGCCCCGTTCTTCTCCGCGGTAATCCGGTGCAGCTTGCTCCCGTCGGCGTTGACCACGTAGAGGTTGGTGGTCGGCACGTCCTGGTACTGCGCGATCGCCGGCCAGCGCGTGGAGGAAAAGACCACCCGCCCGTCGGGGAGCCAGGCCGGATCGGTGTCGTCGTAGCGGGTGAACGCCCCCGGGTTGCTGCCAAACTGCGACAGATCGAGGGCCCCGCGATCGGAGTGCGTCAGCTGCCGGAGCCCCGTCCCGTCTACATTGATCACGAAGAGTCGCCACGCTCCCGGGTGCTGCCGGATGCCGCCGCCATACTGCCCCGCAGGCAGTCCGGCGAAGACGATCTTCGTGCCGTCGTAGGACACGTCGGGCGCGTTCGCGTCGATCAGGTTCAGCGTGGCAGCCGACGGCTTGGCCCCGTCGACCAGCGTGCGCAGAGAGCCGTCCGCCAGCCGGATGAGCAGCCGGCCAGGGGCCGCCACCTGAAAGCGCGAGAAGGACCCGACCCCCGGCATTCCCTTGGAGCCCGCCAGATACGGAGAACCCGTGGTCGGGATCTGGCGCGAGACGAAGACCACGCTCAGCCCCTGCGGCGGAACGACCGGCGGCGACGCCGTACACGCGGAGGTGTCGAGCGCGCACGCGGTGCAGCGCAGCGCCCCGGCCGCGAAGCCGAAATCCGAGCAGCCCTTGCCACCCAGGTCGGCGCCGTCGCAGGCCTCCGACGCCTGCCGCCGTCCGTCGCCGCACGTCGAGCAGGCCGCCGTATAGAAGGTGCAGTCCGCGTTGCAGGCCAGGCTTCCCCCACCGAAGCCACGGGAGGCGCAGGTCTGGCCGCCGAGATCCTGCCCGTCGCAGGCCTCGGTGCCGTTCTTCACGCGGTCCCCGCACTTGAAGCACCGGCTCGTGTCGAGCGCGCAATTGGCCGAGCAAGCGAGCGTGCCCCCCGTGTACCCGGCGGAGGCGCAGCTCGCTCCCCCGAGGTCCGCACCCTCGCAGAACTCGGCCCCGTCGCGCTTGCCGTTGCCACAGCTCGCGAAGGTGCACTTGGAGGCGTCCAGCGTGCACGCCGAGGAGCACGAGAGGCTGCCCCCTTCGAAGCCCTGCGTCGCGCAGGTCTTACCGCCCAGCTCGGTCCCATCGCAGGCCTCACCGGGCCCCACGACGCCGTCGCCACAGCGACCGCAGGCGCTCAGGTCGAGCTGACAGGTGCTCGAGCATCGGAGCGTCCCGCTGGCGAAGCCCTCCGTGGCGCAGGTCCGCCCACCGAGTTCTGCGCCGTCACAGCTCTCCCCGTCCCCGATGACCTGATCCCCGCAGCTCGGCCCGGGCGGACGCGGTGCACGCTCGGCGCCCGCGAGGTCCGCCACTCCGGCGTCTAGCGCGCTCTGCATCGAGTCCGGGTTCCGCCGTGACGGACCCTCGTTGCAACCGATCAAGAACATCGCGAGGAGCGCCGAGACCCGCCACACGTCGGCCGGAAAGCTCGCCCGCGCCACGCCCGCATGGACGATGGACCTCTGCCGTTCGGTCACGACCCTCGCTGCGCGCACCAGCTCGATCATCCGCACCTCCGGTTGGGTGCCGCTGGCGGGTGCAGCGAACGGACCATCCGCGGTCGAGGCGCCGCGTGCCTCTAGAAGTGGAATGATCTAGAGCAAGCGGTCGCGCTTCGCCCCCGCGGTTCTCCACCGCACGAGCTGGCTGTGGTGGGACTGGTCCTCCGAGCCTGTTGACCGGCGCCCAACAGAGCCGGAGCCTTCTCAGCGTTTTCCGTTGTCAGCGCGCATGCTTGATGTATGGCTCGCCGCCACGGTCAAGTTACCGGCCGTCAGTACGAGAACGCCACTCCCGCCCCCGCGCCGAAGTTGTCCTCGGTGCGGTACGAGCCGTCCTCCTGCACGTGCCAGGAGCGGCCGTAGCTCGCGGAGAGAAAGATCGGCCCCCAGACCTTCACCTTCGCGTAGGCCACGAGCAGCGCGCCGTCCAGACTGAAGGCATCCCCCAGGCCGTCGAAGCCCCGGCGCATGAAGTAGGCCCCGAGCTTCACGAGCGGGATCTTGGGCAGGAGCAGGCTCAGGGTGAGCGCCGCGTTGTTCGGGCCGGTGTAGTCCTCGTAGGTGCCGCCCACGCGCACCCACCCCGCGAAGTCGAAGTAGAGTTCGCCCAGCCAGCCATGCCGTCCGCTGTCCCCAAGGCGCAGCCATCCGAGCTTGGTGAGCGGCAGCCCCGCCGCATCGCGATAGACGCCCGGCGCATACTGCAAACGCTGCACCTCGTACAGGCTATCGATATAGCGCGGCGCATATCCCTTTCCGATAGCGCGATATTCCAGCCGCGTGAGGAGCGTCGGTCCCACCGGCGTCGGAATGCGCAGGTTGAAGAAGGTCCCGAGGTGCATCCCCGCCCCCGTCCCCCCGTCGAAGAGGAAGTTCACGTCCAGATAGGGCACGAGGTCGATGAGCCGATTCTGCACGAGCGTGTATTCCGTGTCCCAGCCGAAGGCCGTGACAGGCGTCGTGCCGCTCAGCCGAAAGTTGGTCTGGTCGTCCAGATCGGGGCGCTTGTCCGCGGGATTCGTGTCCGCCAGGCCCACCGGGGCGCGCCCGTCCCCCGCGACGGTCAGCGCGGTCACGAGACGGCTGGCCCAGACGTTCTTCGAGAAGAAGGAGAGCGGCCGCACGTGCGCGCGCACGCCGTAGACCTCGGGCCCGAGGAGGTTGTCCAGCATGAACTCGATCCCCCCGAAACGGATCGCCGCGTTCAGCACCAGCCCGGCCTGGTAGTGATTCCGGTCGAGGCTGTTGAAGTAGCCGGCCACGATCGTCCCGTGCCCCAGGCTCTCCCCGTCGAGCGCGCCGAAGCGCCCGCGGAAGCGCCAGCGCTCGTAGCCCAGGTTCACCTCCACGAAGCGCAACAGCCGCGCGTAGTCCGAGACCTCGTCCCAGTCCTCCCGCCGCAGGATGTCGCTGGTCTTGGGCGCGCGGTCCCAGACGCGAAAGCGCAGCGGGACCCACACGCCGAAGGTCACGGGCCCGATCGACAGCTCGTTCATCAGATCGAGGGTGACGAAGTAGTCCTCGTTGATGCGCTCGAAGAGCACCGCGCCGCTCACCTCGCCCGAGAGCCCCTTGGGGCGCGGCACCGGCGCGCCGAGCGGAGGCGTGGGCCCCCCATAGCCGCCCGTGGGAATGGGCGGCGCACCCACGATGCCCTTGGCTTGATCCGCGCCGGTCGCAGGCTCGCCCGCGGGGGCCCCTTCGGCCAGGACCGGAAGCGGGCGCGCGAGGAGGAGCGCCGCGGTGACGATGCACGTCCTGACGAGTTCAACAGGTCGGCGGTGGCTCATCCCACCATCATAGTCCAGGCCCCGTACCGCCCGACGTGCGGTCTATCACCCCGCCGTCCTCACCGTCCCCGCCCCATGACCTCCGTCGGGCGGTGCGGGTGCCTGTGGATCGTCAGACGGCCTTTCGGCCACGATCCCGGTGCCTCGATGGAGGCACGAGCTCGACCCTGCGGCGTACCCCGCTAGCGGTAGTAGCCGTACAGATACTCCTTCAAGTAGTGGATCGTCTGCCCTTGCGCCTGCAGCTCGCGGTTCACGATGTCCCGCATCGTGATGAGCCCCGCTACCTGGCCCTGCTGTAGCACCACCAGGTGGCGGCACCGGAGCCGCAGCATCAGCCGGCGGCACTCGGAGAGCGTGGTCCCCGCGTCGCAGAACCGGAGCGGCTGGGTCATCACCTCTTCGACCCGGGTATGTTGCGGGTCGCGCCCCGGCACCAGCACACGCCTCAAGATGTCCCGCTCGGTGATCATCCCGACGGGGTGGTTCTCCGCGTCGGTCACGAGGAGCGAGCCGACCCCCGCCTCTCCCATGCGTTCCGCGGCCTGGCGCACGGTCCGATCGGGCTCGACGGTCGCCAAGCGCGTCTGTCGCTCCCCGAGCAGGTCCCGGACCGTGATCATGCTCTCGCTCCTAGGTTCTGGAGGTTTCACCCCGGAGCCCACCATGGGATCCCAGGGTCTCTCGTCGGCGCGATGCGGTCTCATGAGGGCGGCACCATGCAGCGCGCGGCCATGCAGAGGTCGTCCACCTCGAACGGCTTCTCGAACATGTAGGCCGCGCCCAGCCGGCGCGCCTCACGCGCGATGTCGTCGTCCGCGTCGGTCGTCATGAGGATCACCGGGATGGTCCAGTCCACGCTGCGGAGCGCGGCAAGCGCCTGGAGCCCCGTCCACCCGGGCATCCGCACGCCCGAGATCATCAGGTCCACGGAGTCCCGCTCCTCGAGGAGCGTCGACCCGATGTACTCGACCAGCTCCGTCCCGTCTCGCACGGCCACCACCTCGTAGCCGTCCCGTGCCAGTGCGGAGCACAGCTCCGTGCGAAAGCGCACGTCCTCCTCCGCCACGAGCACCCTCGGTCCAATTCGTGCCGGCATCGCCCTCGTCGCCACCGTCCTCACCGCCGCCGCGCTGTTCATTCTGTCGTGACCTCCGTGGGAGGAAACAGAGTGCATGCGACATACCACGCGGTGTGACCACGATCTCGGGGGGTTCGGCCAAAGCCGCTTGAGACGAATTGCCCCACCGGCTGGTCGCCCGCAAGGTGCTGACGACAACAGGGGTGATCCGATGCTTGATTACGAAGGCGAGCGGCCCTGGGATCATTTGAGACAAGTGCAAGCTTGCCCCGGGTGTGACGCGCGGCGAAGCCTCCACCGCGCCCCCGCTCAGTATTGCGCATCAGCGGTCTCAGGGCTCTGCGCGTAGTTCTTCAGCTTGCGATAGAGCGTGCGACGGTCGAGGCCGAGCACGTGCGCCGCCATGGAGCGGTTGTCACCGACGGCCTGGAGCACGCGAAGGATGTGTCGCCGCTCCATCTCCGCGACGGAGACGAGCTCCACGGGACCCTCCGCCGGCTGCGGCGGAGCGATGCCTCCACGCAGCGTAAGCGGCAGATCCTCGACGCCCAGCCGCCGATACCGCGTGAGCAACACGGCATGCTGGATCACGTTCTGCAGCTCGCGCACGTTCCCCGGCCAGGAGTACGCGAGCAGGCGCCGCGCGGCCCCCGGAAAAAGTCCGTCGACGGCCTTTCCCGTCGTCCGCGCGTACTGTTCCACGAAGTGCTGCGCCAGGAGCAAGACGTCGTCTCCGCGCGCGCGGAGCGGCGGAAGCGCCACCTGGATCACATTCAACCGGTAGTACAGGTCGTCGCGGAAGGTACGCTCTCTTACGGCCACTTCGAGGTTACGGTTGGTGGCGCTGACGATGCGCGCGTCGAATGGGATCTCCGCCGAGCCTCCCACAGGACGCACCCGGTGCTGCTCCACCGCACGCAGGAGCTTGGCCTGTAGCGTGAGCGGCATCTCACCAATCTCGTCGAGAAAGAGGGTGCCGCCGCTCGCGTCGAGCAGCAGCCCCGCCTGCGCACGTCGGGCGTCGGTGAACGCCCCCTGCACGTGGCCGAAGAGCTGGCTCTCGAGCAGCCCCTCGGGGATGGCCGCGCAGTTCAAGGCCACGAACGGCCCGTGAAGCCGCGAGCCCTGGTGATGCAGCGCGCGGGCCACGAGCTCCTTGCCCGTGCCGCTCTCCCCGGAGATGAGCACCGGCGCATCGGAGTCGGCCACCTGCGCCACGAACTGGCGCAGCTTCCGCATGGGAGCGCTGTTGCCGAGGAGCTCGCCCGAGCCGGCGTCCTGACCGAGCACCTGCGGGGCCCGATGCGCCTGTTGCCGCAGGGAGCGCTCGCGGAGCGCCTGGGTGAGCGCGCGCGCCACCAGCGGCAGCTCGACCGGTTTGGCCAGGAAGTCGTACGCGCCGGCACGCAGCGCGGCCACGGCCGACTCGAGGTTGACCAGGCCGCTCATCACGATGACGGGGAGGTCGGGGACGGTGTCTACCAGCCGCTCGCACAGCTCGAGACCGCTCATCCCCCGCGGCACGGCGTCGGTCAGGACGGCGTCGAAGTCGTGTTCACCGGTCTCGCGGAGAGCATCGTCCGCCGAGGTGGTCACCTGCGGGGAGTACCCGAGTTGCTGCAGCCCGCAGGCTAGCGTCTCGCTCGCGTCCGTCTCACCATCCACCACCAACACCCGGGACATCACGACGCTCCTCCCTCCACACGAAGCGACCAGAGCCCTGCCAGAACGACTTCACTGCAAGCCTCCGTGCGCTACCCAACCCAAGGAAGCCGTCAATCTAGGCAGATCGCCAGACCGTTGCAAGGTGCTTCACCCAACAGCGCGACCCCACACGCTGTCTGCCCAAGCGAGCGGCTTCCGCGCCGCGCGCAAGAGAACAGATGGCGGACCAGAGGTCCAGCACCTCACGGCTTCCTTCGGTTGCTGCGCCTGCTATTGCTGACACGGCTCCTGGCGCGCGGCAAGGAGGCGTCCGACCAATCTTCCCTCGGACGCCTCCGCCTCCGACGGCACCGCCTACGACGGCGCCACCAGGTTCATGGCGGCCATCCTCAGATCTTCGAGCTCGAAGGGCTTCTCGAAGAGGAAGGTCACGCCGAGCCGACGGGCGGCGCGGCGCACCTCCACATCGGGATACGCCGTGATGAGGATTACGGGTACGGTCCAATCGATCGTGCGCAAGGCCGCGAGCGCCTGCAGTCCGGTCCACCCCGGCAGCAGGAAGTCGGACACGATGAGATCTACGGCCTCCTGCTCGGAGGCCAGGACCTCCGTGATGAACTTCGCCAGCTCGTCGCCCGTTTCCACTGCCAGCACCTCGTAGCCATCTCCTTCCAGCGCCGCGGTGAGCACCTGCCGGAGCTCACGATCATCTTCCGCAAGCAGCACCCTGGGCGCCCGCTGTCGCCGCAACCCGCGCGCTCTGCCCCGCCCCGTCCGCCTCTCCACCTGCCACCCCGTCGCCGTTCGCATATCTACCCTCCACACCTGGTGCGTTTCGGAGTGCACGTTACGCGCCAGACCAGGATTGGAGGAGAAACGGTGGGGTGGAACGCAACCCGTTAGGGACCTTTTGACGACCTCCGGAGCGCGCGGTCCCCGGCCCCGAGGAAACGGGCGGATTCCCAGACGCTTACGGGGTTGCGCGACGACGGGGCGAATTGCGACCGGAGCAATTCCGCCTCGCCTGGCTCGAGCCAGGAGAACGCGGGGGAGATCACTCCTCGTCGTCGGCTTCGCCGGACGAGGGCAATTCCAGGCCGCCGCGCGGCACCCCGTAGCTGCGGAGCTTCCGGTACAGAGTGCGCCGGTCGAGCCCGAGCACGCGCGCGGCCATCGAGCGGTTCCCCGCCACGGCCTCCAGCACGTGCAGGATGTGGGCGCGCTCCACCTGCTCGAGCGAGCGCAGGTCGGTGCCTCCTCGGTGCTGCTCCGACACTGCGCGGATCACCGTCTCCGGCAGCGGCACGAGCTCGAGGCCCCGCCCCTGCCGTACCGCGAGAGGGAGATCCTCCACCGTGAGCTGGCGGTGCCGGGTCAGGAGCACCGCGTGATGCACCACGTTCTGCAGCTCGCGCACGTTGCCCGGCCAGCGGTGGCGTCGAAGGACCTGCGCCACCCCGGACGAGAACCCTTGCACGGCCTTGCCGGTGAGCGCGGCAAACGCCTCCACGAAGCACTGGGCCAGCAGCAGCACGTCCTCGCCGCGCTGCCGCAGCGGCGGAAGCTCGAGCTCCACCACGTTCAAGCGGTAGTAGAGATCCTTGCGAAAGAGTCGCTGACGTACCGCCGCCTCGAGGTCGCGATTCGTCGCGCTCACGAGGCGTGCGTCGAAGGACACCTCGGCCAGCGCCCCCACGGGCCGCACGCGGCGATGCTCCACGGCGCGCAGGAGCTTGGCTTGCAGCGGCATCGGCATCTCGCCGATCTCGTCCAGAAAGAGCGTGCCCCCGTTCGCCTGCTGGAGCAGCCCCGGTTGCGTGCGCCGCGCGTCCGTGAAGGCCCCTTCCACGTGGCCGAAGAGCTGGCTCTCGAGAAGACCCTCGGGAATCGCCGCGCAGTTCAGCGCGACGAAGGGCCCGCCCGCGCGATGGCTTCGCTCGTGCAGCGCCCGCGCGACCACCTCTTTGCCGGTGCCGCTCTCTCCGCGAACCAACACCGCGGCGTCCGCGCTCGCCACCTCGCCGATCTGGCGGCGCAGGCGCCGGATGCCCGCACAGTGCCCTACTAGGGCCGGAACCTCGGAAGGGGCGAGCAGCGCCGCCGGCAGACGCTCGAGTTCGGCCCGCTCGCGACGATAGGCCACGGCGCGGCGCACGGCGTCGGTGAGGGCCTCGATCTCCACGGGCTTGGGGAGGAAGTCGTAGGCCCCCGCCCGCAGCGCGGCCACGGCGGCGTCCTGATTCCCGAGGGCGGTCATGATGATCACCGGCAGCTCGGGACGGCTCTCGTGCAGGCGCTGACAGAGCTCGAGGCCGTTCATCCCGCTCATCACCACGTCGGTGACCACGGCGTCCAGCTCCTCGTCGGCCGCGACGTGCAGGGCGGCCTCGGCGGAGAGCTCCGCCTTGGTGTCGAACCCCAGGGCCGATAGCCCCCGGGCCAGGGCCTCGCACAGGATGTCTTCGTCATCGACCACGAGCACGCGCGCCGCCATCCGCATCTCCGGGGCGCAGTCGCGTGCGCCGCTCCACTCGTTGCATCGACGGGTCGGCGGCAGGATTGATCCCGTCTCTTCGTCGACCTCAAGCGCCGCGCGGCGGTTACCGCTTGATGCAGGGCCGAACTGGTCGTAACGTCGGGCGCTCATTGAGGGATACTGATCCTGCCGATGCTTCGCTCCCTGGCCCTGCTGTTGCTCGTCCCGGTCGTCGGGTGCAAGGGTGCCGAAACGCCCGAGTGCCCCACCGCCTTCGCCATGGGGGATCCGTGCGCCTGGGAGTTCCAGGTCTGTCCCTACCCGGGGGGAACCTGCGGCACCACGTTCTGCCAGTGCAAGAACCAGCAGGGGGCCTTTCGCTGGGATTGCACGGTCAAGAACTGTAGCTGCACCTGCCCCTGCGGGATCGTGGTCGTGGCGAGCTGCGAGGCGCTCAACTGCAGCAAGCCCGAGGACAAGTGCCCGGCGGGGGGCCTCGACCGGTGCAAGATCCAGTGCCAGGACGCGGGGGTCAAGGACGCGGGGCGGGACGGACCGGCCCGCGACGGGGGCAAGCGCGACGGGGGCAAGCGCGACGGAGGCAAGGACGCCGCGCGGGACAAGGGGGCCGACGGCCCTCGCGACGCGGCGCGGGATGTGAACGGGCAGTAGGGCCCCGAGGCTCCAAGGGCCCCGAGCACCCCGCACGAGGGGTCACGCAACGCCGCCGAGTGGCGGGTGCCCCAGCCACCGCGCGCCGATTCCTCGCCTCTGCCGCACCACGCCGCACGAGATCTCCGCGGCTTTGGCGTCGCCCTGAACCCGTGGCGCGTGGCACGGCCCATGCTCCTCTACGTGCCCGTGGCGTCCCGCTTGCCCATTCGTCCGCTGGCCGCGGCTCCGCTCGCGCTGCTCGTCGGCATCGCCGCCTCCGGCTCTCCGGCACACGCCGCGCCCCCCTGGCTCCAGCGCCTCGTCGACGCTGTGGTGGACCGGGTCGCGGATCTCGGCCAGCCCGACCCCCGCCACGCCTCGGCGCTGACCCCGGCGCGCCGGCACGCGCTGCTGAACGCCGCCGGTTCCCTCCACCTGCGCGACCAGCGGCAGTGGAGCCCACGGCGCCAACCGATGGGCCCGCGGACCGCGCACAGCACCAACACCTACGACGAGCTTCTGCACGCGCTCCGAAGCGGAGCCCAATCCGCCGAGGGAGACGTGAGCGTGGTGCGCGGCGTCGCGGTGATGCGGCACGATCCGCGCTCCCCGCTCGGGCTGACCTTTCGCGACTGGCTGCAGGTCATGGCCGAGGCCAAGTTCGCCGTGGTCAAGGTGGACGTCAAGCGCGACAAGCTCGGGCCGATCCTCGCCGACCTCGAGTACGCGGTGCGGCACTTCGGCCTCAAGCCGGAGCGCCTGAAGCTCAACGCCGACCTCTTCGACGGACCCGGGGGCGACGGCGATCGCAAGCTCCTCGAACGGCTCTACCTGAACCTGACGATGCGCATCGAGCCGGAGGACTTCGTGCCTCTGCGACGCGCGTTCCCGACGGCCACGATCTCCGTCGGTGCGGTAACCTCGAAGACGAGCACGGTCTACGCGCCAGAGCACCTGGCGCGCTTCCGACAGCTCGCGAACCTCTTCGGCGGCAAGGTCAGCTTCGCGCTCCGCTGGGACCTCGTGGACCGCGCCGTGGTTACCGCCCTGCGCGGGGTGGGGCAGCTCGACGTCTGGAACAACCCGGCCTACTTCAAGCCCGTCCCGGCCAACGCCCAGGCAGAGGCCGCGCGGCTTCGCACCCTGGGCGTGGACGGCGTGATCGACTTCGGCGAGTAGCCTCGCGGGCCGGCAGCGCCGCCGCGGGTCAGCGCTCCTCGAGCCACGCGCGATAGAGTCCGAAGGCCGCCACGGTCATCCCGTCCCAGACCTGCCCCTTCGCAATCGCCCGCCGGAGCTCGTCGGGAGCGAGCAGCACGAGCTCCATCTCCTCCGTCTCCTCGGGGGCCGCACCCACCTCCGTGAGCCCGCGCGCCACGAAGAGATGGCAGGTCTCGGTGGTGATGCCGTTGCACGGCGCGTAGCGCCCGATCGGCTCCCAGCTCTCGGCCGCGAAGCCCGCCTCCTCGCGCAGCTCGGCCTGCGCCGCCTCGAGGGCCGACGCGCCGCCGCGAATCCCGCCCCCCGGAAACTCCACGCTCGCCCGCTGGTAGAGGTAGCGATGCTGCCGCACCAGCGCGAGCCGCCCGTCGTCGAGCACGGGCACCACGAAGACCGAGTCCGCCAGCTTGACGTAGTGATAGTCCCCGTCGCCCCCGCGCGGCAGGCGATAGGTTTCGTGGCTCACCTCGAAGTAGTGGCAAGACCAGACGGTACGCTGGGAGAGGCGCTGCCACTTCTGCACACCGCAACCGCAAGGCTTGGCCATGAGAGGTCTCCGGAAGAGGCGCTGGGGGCCGCACCGACGAGGAGAGCAGGCGAGAGGCCGGGGCGTCAAGCGCGCCTCGACCGGCAGCGCCTCGACCGGCACAACCCGATCGGCCTGTTCCGCGCCGGGCCCCTACTTCTTCACCCGCTGGTGCGCAGCCAGCTCGCGCAGCGGGTAGGCCGTGCCGCGCCAGAGGATCGCCCCGCGGCGCACGCAGGCCCAGGTGGAGCGCGCCACCATCAGCAGCAGCAAGAAGAGTCCGAGCGGCCCAAGGAGACCGGGGCCAAAGGGGGTGCCGAAGCGCGCGCGCATGGCCGCGGAGACGAGGGGCACCGAACCCCAGGCGAGCAGGCCCGCGGCGCCCACCGCGAGGAGCGCCGAGCGCGGAACGTGCTGCGCGAGCGCGCCCGAGAGCCCCAGCGCGGGCAGGCCGAGCGCCAGAAAGGGCCCCACGATCGCAACCAGCATCATGAGCATGCGCGCCGCGATGAGCACCACGCTGAAGCGCCCTATCACGGAGAACATGTTCTTCTCGAGGCCGCGGAACATGGCCCCGAGCGAGCTGTACCATTCGACCGCCAGCTCGACAGGTGCCGCGCGCACCTCGCAACGCCCCCCGCGACGCTTGACCAGCAGGCCGAGGCCCACGTCGTCGGCCACCTCGAGGCGGAGCCAGCCCAGTCCCTCCGCCGGGTCGAGCGCGGTGCGGCGCACGAGGTTGAACGCGCCCACCCCGCAGTAGTCTGGGCGGCGCGGATCTTCGACACGCTCGGGGCGCACCTGGACCATGAAGAGCGCGGCGAAGGCGTTGACGGCCACGCGCAGCCAGAAGGTGGGGCTCACGAACCGAGGCATCAGGGAGAGCTGGTCCAGCTTGCGCGCCACGGCCAGGGAGACGGCGCGGCGCAGGACCCCGGGCGCGTAGTGCACGTCGGCGTCGGTGAAGAGGACGAACGCTCCACTGGCCTCGCCGAGGCCCACGTGACAGGCGTGCACCTTACCGAGCCAGCCGGCGGGCAGCGCGCGCACGTGGACGGCCCGCACGCGCGGGTCCCTGGCCGCGAGCTCCTCCACGACCCGATCGGTTCCATCGGTCGAGCGGTCGTTCACGAGCAGGAGCTCGAGGTCCGGGTAGTCCTGCGCGAGGAGCGTGGCGAGCGCCGGTTCGAGCACGGCCGCCTCGTTGCACGCCGGCACCACGACCGTGAGCCGCGGCCAGGCCTCGGGCTCGGGCACCCTTCCGTCGGAGAGCGCGCGCAAACGGCGAGCGACCCGCACGCACGTGAGGTTCGCCACGAGCCAGAAGCAGCTCGTGAGGCCCGCGCCGACCAGCAGGGCCACGATTGCCGTATCCATGCGAACGTCGCCCCTCTCGTGCGGTGAACGATACCCGGAGACCGACCGGCGGATCCGATGAGACCTCGCGTCGTCTCTCGCACCTCGAGTCAGCACCGAGGCGCGCCGTGCCGTCCTAAGCTGTCAGAATCGCGAGCAGACGGTCAACCGCCGCGCGGGACGGGCCCCTCTTTGCCCCGCTGCACCCTGGCGCGTGCTTTGCACATGCGCGTAGACTGCCTCCCCACCACCGGAGGGGGCCCATGACCGACGAGCGCAAGGAGGTTCCCGAGATGCCGCCCGTCCTGCACACCCAGCGTGGCCGCGAGCGACGCCTGTCCCACCGCCTGCCGGTAGACCTGGCCGTCGGTTATCGCTTCGACAACGCCCTGCTCTTCACCGTCCTCGGAGACCTGAGCGACACGGGCACCTTCGTGCGCACGCGCTTGCCCGAGCGGGTGGGAACACGCCTCGAGCTGGAATTCTGCTTGCCGGGCGAGGCGCAGCCGGTGCTGACCCGCGGCGAGGTCGTCTGGTCCAAGCCCTTCCCGCCGGGGGCCAAGGGGATCACCAACCCGGGGATGGGCGTCCGCTTCACGCAGCTCGATCAGGTCACCCGCGCCAAGCTCCAGTCGCTGATCCATCAGCGCGCGTAGGGACGCGCTGCGCTGGTCGGTCGGTTGGCTCCGTAGCCGGCCAATTATCCGGCCACCCGACGCGACAACCTCCGATGATCTAAGGATCCGTTCCGGCCGCCGGGCTGGCCTGCCCCTTGCACCAGCGATCTGCTGAATTCCACTACCGTGCAAACCCGAACCCGAAAGGGAAGGCCCATGCTCGTCCATCCTGGCTCGGCGCCCCGTTCCCTGGCCGCCTTCGTGCTGGCCGCGTCGCTCGTGCTCGCTCCGTCGCAGGGGCGGGCAGCCGACAAGTCCCCGAGGACGACGGCGGTCGCCATCGCCCCCGGAAAGCTCGTCGGCATGGTCTTCAAGACCGGAGAGCAGGTCCCCCGCAGCGCAACGATCGTCGAGGTCCGGCGCGCGCCTCGCCCGGGCGGCAAGGGGAAGCCGGGTACGCTGGTCGGCTACGCAGCGATCAAGAGGGACGGCACCGAGATCCCCCTCACGCTCATCGGGAAGGCCAACTACGAAAAGGACACGACCCACCGCGGCGCGTGGAACGCGGCCGAGCGGCACGCGGCCGACCAGGCCAGGTGCGTGGGCGACGTGTGCATGGCCTTCACCCACCAGCTTCTCCCGGAGAAAACGCGGGAGCTCTTCGCCCGCGGCGAGAGCTTCTTCTGCGGCCTCGCGAGCGGAGTGATGGTCAGGGCCGTGCCGGTGCAGGTAGACGCTCATTACGGCGAGGAGATGAGGCTCCTCCACCTGAACGTGACCCAGCGGGGACGCAAGACGGGGAACTTCTACCGCTGGCTTCGCGGAGACACCGTCCCCTTCTGGGGCCCCGCGCGCTCGATGGAGGTCGCCGAGATGTTCGTCGACAAGCTCGCCATGCCCGGAGTGTCGCGGGTGAAGGTGATGAAGTACCAGAAGCAGTACACGTACAAGAACGGAGGACAGCGGGTGGAGACCTGGCCGGAGCTCGAGTGGAACGGCGAGTACGAAAACGACGGCTCCTACTTTCATCCCGAGGACAGCCTGCAGCGCGCGCCGCACGAGCCGCCGTACTGATCCTCGTCCACCGCTTGCCTGCGCGGACGAGCGGCTCCTCGCCCTTCAGGACGTCCGCGTTCTCGCCTCGGAGGCCTTCGACGCGGTTTGCTTGAGCCGCGGCACCACTCCGAGCGTATAGCCCACGAAGAAGAGCACGATCGCGACGTAGATCGCGAGGCCGACGCGGGCCTCGGGCTGCGGCGTGAGAAAGACCGTCACGAAGAGGAAGGCGAAGATGAGCGCGATGGCCAGGGTACTGACCGGGTGCAGGGGGACGCGGTAGGCCCGCTCGGCCGCCGGCTCCTTGCGCCGGAGCCGCATCACGCAGACGGCCACGAGACCGAGCATCAGCGCCTCGCTCCCCGCCACGGCGAAGGTGAAGGCGTTGAACCCGCCGAAGAGAAGCAAGAGCATCGAGCTGACGAGCGCGACCATGGTCAAGGTCACCACGGCCACCGCCGGCGTGAAGTACTCCGGGTGGATGCGGCTCAGCACGCGCGGCATGGTGCGGTCGCGGCTCATGGCGTAGAGGAAGCGCGAGGTGGTGAGGATCCCCGCGTTGAAGGAGGTCATCGAGGCCAGAAAACTCAGCGCCCCGGCGGCGACGAGGCCGAGCGTCTCGTAGGGGCCGAAGACCACCTTGACGAAGACCACGTGCGGCCGCGCGCCGTAGTTCACCCCGTCGAGCCAGGGCTTGGCGCCGCTCAGCACCTCCTTCGGCACGGCGGAGACGAGGGCCAGGTTGAGCAGCCCGTAGACCACGCCGAGGAGCACCACCGAGCCGGCCATCCCCCGCGGGATCACGCGTGGGTCCTCGGCCTCCTCGGCGAGCGCGGTGACCCACTCGAAGCCGGCGTAGAGAAAGATGGCCACCGCCACGGCCGAGATCAGCCCCTCCGCGGTCGCCCCGGTGGCGAAGGGGTTGGTCCAGTTCTCGAGCCGCCCGCCGAACTGGACCAGCGCCGCGACGCTCACCCCGAGGAGGAAGACGAACATGATAAGCGAAAGAGCGTTCTGGAACCCGGCGGATAATTCGATGCCGCGGTAGTTGATCACGCCCACCACGGCGAAGGCCGCCACCATGTAGACCCACACCGGGGGCCCGCGCGGGATGAGCGCCTCGAACACGCTGCCGAAGACGTAGGCCTCGGCCCCCGACGCGGCGATCACGGTGAAGATGTAGGCCGACGACATGGCCGTCGCGAAGCGGTCGCCGAAGGCCTTCTGCAGGTAGAGCCGCACGCCCGCCGAGGAGGGAAACATGGCCGAGAGCTCGGCGAAGCTCGAGGAGGCGAGCAGGCAGACCAGTCCCGCCACCACCACGGCCATCCAGCCGGTGGCCCCGGGCATCAGCGAGGCCACCTGCACGTCGGCGACGATCGACAGCGTGGCGAAGGCATAACCCGCCCCGACGAGCGCGACGCTCGGGGCGCTCAGGACGCGGCGCAGGTCGGCCATCGCGCGCCTACTCCTCGGGCCAGATGATCATCGTGATCGCATCCAGCTTGATGATGTCGGCCTGGTGCCCCTTCACGCGGATCTCGCCGTTCAGGTACTTCTGCGTCGGGTTGATCCGGCCCCGGAACATGTCCCCGAGGTCCTGCGCGGTGCCGAGCACCTCCAGGTCGCAGCTCCCCTGGTGGCCCTCCACCGCCGGCCCGGCCTCGCCCCCGTCGATGCGCAGGCTCAGCTTGGCCGCGGCGTCGTCGGAGGCCGTGAAGTGGAGCGTGGGGCTCCAGCGCTTGAGGAGCTTCCGGACCTTCGGGTGCCCGTTCATCTTCTCGCGAAACTCGTTGGCAGCCTGGAGCAGCTCGGCGGCGGTGGGCATCGGGGCCTCCCTAGGCGCTCGTGTGCGCGAGGCGGGCCAGAGCCCGGTCCAGCGCGGCGAGCAGTTGGTCGATCTCGGGCTCCTCCATGACGAGCGGCGGATAGAGCCGGATCGAGGACGGGTCGTTGGTGGCCAGGATGGCGAAGACGCCCTCCAGCGCCAGGTAGTGGTTCATGCGGTAACCGGCGTCGGGATCGGAGAAGCGGAGCGCGGTGGCCATGCCCACCTGCCCGTAGCCCCGCACCTGCGCGGGATACTTGTCGTGGAGCGCCTGGTAGCCGGCCCCGAGGCGCTCCCCCTTCGCGCGCACGGCGGCGAGGAAGGCGGGCTGGTTCACGATATCGATCATCTTCGAGGCCACCACGCAGCCCAGGTCGGGCCCGCCGAAGCTCGAGTAGTGGCTGAAGGGATAGGTCAGGAAGAAGTCCGCCACCGTCTCGGAGAAGAGCGTGGCCGAGATGGGATACATCCCGGCGGAGAGCCCCTTGGCCGAGACCATCAGGTCCGGCACCACGCCGGGGTGCTGCTCGATCCCCCAGAAGGTGCCCGTCCGGCCCAGGCCCGAGACCACCTCGTCCACGATCAGCAGCGCCTCGTGCCGGTCGCAGAGCTCGCGCACCTTGGCGAAGTAGCCGGCCGGGGCCTGCAGGAGCCCCGCCTCGGCGATCAGCGGCTCGAGGATCACCGCGGCCACCTCGCCGTCCATCGTGGCAGCGAGCGCGTCGATGTCTCCGTAGGGGACGCGCGAGAAGCCCGGCACGAGCGGCTCGAACGGCGCCCGGTAGTCGGGGTTGCCGATGGCCGAGATCGCGAAGCCCGTGCAGCCGTGGTAGCACTCCTCGGCCGAGATGACGCGCGGTCGACTCGTGTAGCCGCGGGCGATCTTGATCGCCAGGTCCACGGCCTCCGAGCCGCTCACCCCGAAGACGGCGCAGTTCACGTCCCCGGGCGTGGTGGCGGCCAGCTTTTCGGCCAGCTTCAGCCGCTCCCGCGACATGAGGAAGTTGTTGCCGATGTCGAGCGTCTCGAGCGCCTCGCGCAGCGCGGCCACGATCTCCGGGTGCCGGCGGCCCAGGTTGAAGACCCCTCCCACGGCGAGCGCGTCGAGGAAGACGCGCCCGTCGAGGTCCTTGGCGTAGCAGCCCCAGCGCTCCTCCTCGAACAGGTCGAGCCCCACGTGCTGCATGGTGCGCACGCGCATCGGCGTGAAGTGGTGCGCGTAGCGTCGCGTGAGCTCTTTCTTCTCGGGCGATGGCGGGGCGCTCATGCCGCTTCTCCTCGAACCGTGGGGGGTTTGGGCCCGCACCATTACCACATTCCGCGCGGGCTGCGGGACGGCCCGAACGGCCAAACGGCTGATTCGCGGCGGGCCCGGACGTATCGCCTTTACGCTCGGAGGGCGCGCAGGCGGCGGCAGGCCTCGCGGAGCGGCTCCAGCTCCTTCGCGAAGCAGAAGCGGAGGAGCCCCTCGCCGACGGCCCCGCGGTAGAAGCAGCTCCCCGGGATGGCCGCCACCTTCGAGCGCTCGAGGAGCTCCATCGCGGCGTCCTTGGCGGTCGCGTGGCCCAGGTGCGCGATGTCCGCCAGCACGTAGTAGGCCCCCTGCGGCACGATCGGCCGGAGCCCCGCCGCGTCCAGCGCCTCGCAGAGCAGGTCGCGCTTGTCGCGGTAGTCGGTGGCTAGGCCGGTAAAGTAGCTCTCGGGCAGCGCGAAGCCGGCCGCCGCCCCGTGCTGGAGCGGCGTGGGGGCGCAGATGTAATAGACGTCGTGTACGAGATTGATGGCCCGCGCGAGGGCCTCCGGGGCCACCGCGTAGCCGAGCCGCCAGCCTGTGATGCTGAAGGTCTTGGAGACTCCCATCAGCGTGACCGTGCGTTCGCGCAGGCTGCCCACGGTGGCGGGCGAGATGTGGGGGCGACCGTCGTAGCGGATGTACTCGTAGACCTCGTCGGTGAGGACGAGCAGGTCGTGCTCCTCGGCCACGCGCGCGATCACCTCGAGCTCGGCGCGGCTGAACATCTTGCCCGACGGATTCGAGGGGGTACAGAGCACCATGGCCCGCGTGTTCGGGCGGAGGGCGGCCCGGAGCGCCGCCTCGTCGAGCGCGAAGTCCGGCGGGGCGAGGGGCAAGAACTGCGGCTCTAGCCCCGCCACGAGCGCCGCGTTCAGGTGATAGCCGTAGTAGGGCTCGAAGAGCAGAATGCCGTCTCCGGGGTCGAGCAGGCCGTTCACCGCGGCGGCGTAGGCTCCGCTCGCGCCGACGGTCACGACGATCTCGGTGAGCGGGTCGGCTACGAGGCCGTTGTGCCGCTCGAGCTTGCTCGCGATGGCCTGGCGCAGCTCGAGCGTCCCCTCGGCGAAGGAGTAGGTGCTGCGGTTCTGCTGGATCGCCGCGATGGCACCATCCCGCACGAGGGGCGGGGTGGGCAGGTCGCAGATCCCCTGACCCAGGTTGATCCCGCCCACGCGCTCGCATTCGCGCGTCATGCGACGGATGTCCGAAAGGACCATCCCCTCCACTCGGTGCGCTACGGTGCGACGCATGGGCGGCTCCTTGCAGGTGACGCGCTCCCCGCGACCGTGAGCGCGAGCGGACGTTAGCGCGAGGGCAGGCCCGAGGACAACGGCGACACAGCGCCGCGGCGCTCCTTGACACGCTCAGGGGCCTCGTCGACGATGCGCTCACCTTAGGCATCGAAGGGAGGGCAGCATGCGCAATCGAGCGATCTGGTTCGTGGCGGCAGCGCTGGGCGCGGCGGGCATCGGCGCCGGCGGGTGCAAGAGCGACAACGGGACCCCGGTCCAGGACATTGGCGCCGTGGTGGCGGACAGCGGCGTGACGGGCGACGGCGGCGGTAAGGTGGACACCGCGGCCGCCCCGACGAGCCTGACCGTCGTGACCTACAACACCGGGCTCGCGCACGGGGCCGTGGCGGCGGCGCCCGCCCGCCAGCCGCAGATCGTCGCCGCGCTGAAGGAGGTGAAGGCGGATCTCATCTGCCTGCAGGAGGTCTGGAAGGACGACGACGCGCAGGCCCTGACCGACGGGCTGAAGACGCAGTACCCCTTCTCCTTCCGCGAGAAGACCGAGGACACCTCGACCGCGCAGGTGCGCTGCGGGGACCTCGGTGCGGTGCTCGCGCTCAAGACCTGCGTGGACACTGACTGCACGCCGAAGGGGATCTCGGCCAGCCAGTGCGTGGAGAGCACCTGCAAGACCCCCTACGACAAGCTGGACGACGGCTGCAAGCGCTGCCTCGCCGCCAACACCGACAACCCGACGAGCTGCGCCATCGGCGGCGCCAAGGAGTTCACCTACGGCGGCCGCAACGGGCTGCTCCTGCTCAGCCGCACGGCGCTGAAGGACGCGAAGTACACCCCTCTGGATGCCATCCTCATCAAGCGCGGCGTGATCACCGCCACCGTGGCCGATCGGACGATCCAGTGCACGCACCTCTCGGCCGACCTGGGCGTGGTGCCCTATCCCAAGGACCGACCCTACAAGACCTGGCTCGAGGAGCTGGCGGGCGAGATCCAGACGCTCTCCAAGACCGCGGGCATGGGCTGCACCATCCTCCTCGGCGACCTGAACTGCGGGCCCGCCAAAAACGGCCTCACGGGCGAGGGCGAGGACACCTTCAACGCCCTGGACACGGCGGGCTACCACAACCTCTGGCGCACCCCCGTCTGCACCTGGTGCAAGGACAACCCCCTCGGCGGCGGCGCGGACAAGCTGATCGACCACGTGCTCTTCAAGACCTGCCCGGCCGGCGACGCCGTGACCTACACGCGCATCCTGGACCAGGAGATCACCGTGCAGGAGAGCGGCCAGCCGCTGAAGACGCGGCTCAGCGACCACTACGGCGTGAAGGCGGAGATCAAGCTCGCGAAGTGACGCGCCTCGGCGGGGGTACGGGCCGACCGCTACTCCTGCTGCGCCCTCACGCGCTCGGCGAGGCCCCCGGTGACCCGCGCCAGGAGCTCGTCGCTCACCCCGAGCACCGAGCGCCCGATCATGATCATCGCCTCCACGTCCTCGGCGTCGAGCGCCCCGACGAAGAAGCCCTCGCGCTTGACCACCGCGTTCGCGAAGCGCACGTAGTTCGCGGCCGAGCTACGGTTCGTGGGGTCGTAGTCGTTCACGTCGCGGATCGCCTTGCTGATCTCCTCGGGCAGCTTCCACTTCTCGGCCAGCGCCACTCCCACCGGCCGGTGCACGCGTCCGATGGCCTCGATCCACGCCTCCGAGTCGAGGAAGCTCGCCCGCCGATCGCGGGCCATCCGCTCCGCCTCGAGGAGCATGGTGGCCACCACGGGCTTGCCCACGTCGTGGAGCAGCCCGCACAGGTAGCACCCGTCGTTGTCTCCCTCCTCCGACGCGAGCGAGCGCAGGTCTCGCGCCACGATCGCCACCGCCACCGAGTGCTCCCAGATGCTCTTGTTGGCCAGCGCGATGCGTGGATCGCGCGACTCGAAGATCTGGCGGGCGGAACACTCCATCAGCACCATCTTGACCTTCTGCGCGCCGAGGCGCGTCACGGCCATCTCCACCCCCTTGATCGCGCCCCCCGCCGCCCCGTAGAGCGCGCTGTTCGCCAGCCGCACCACCCGCGTCGCGAGGAGCGGGTCCTGCTCGATGAGCAGTGCGACCTTCTTCAGCGAGAAGTCGGGGTCCCGGATCATCGCCATGGCCTTCCCCGCCACGACGGGCATCACGGGCAAGGTCAGCTTGTCGTCGGCGATCCGCTTCTGGATGATCTGCTCGATCTGACCGGCGACGGCCGCCACGCGCTCTGCATCCATGGTGCTCTCTCCGTGCCGCTTCTTCCGCCGTTACGCCGCCGCCGCACGCGCCTCGCTCACGGAAGCATAGTACGGGATCCCGCCCGTATCGGCGATCTGCCGCAGCACGGCCGCCGTCTCCGGGGTCCCCACGAGCCGGAGCGTGAGACCCGCGCGCCCCGCCTGCTTCTCGAGGTCGATGACGAGCCGCACCACCTGATCGTTGCGCGTCGGTACCTGGGTGAGATCCACGATGGCGTCCTCGTAGCAGGCCGCCGCCACCTTATCGAGCCCCTCGAGGAGCGACTCCTTGATCCGTCGGAAGTACCGCTCCTGGTGCTCCGCGCGCCCGGTGAAGCCCCCCACCTTGAGCAGGTTGTCCTCGACGCTCAGCAGCTCCTGCTTGTCGAAGTAGCGCAGCAGGAAGTCCTCGAGGTTCGTCGGGTCGAAGGGCTTGTAGAGCAGGTCGTCGAAGCCTTGCTTGCGCACCTCCTGGTCCACGGGATTCGTGCTGCGCAGGCTCAGCGCCACGAACGCCGCGTGGGGCTGGAGCATGCGAAGCTGCCCCATCAGCGCCACGCTGTTCACGTCGGGGATGTCGGTGTCGATCAGCACCACGCGGAAGATGCGCTGCCGGACGGCGGTGAGGGCCGCCTGGGCCCCGGGGCACCCCTGCATGGTGATGTGCGCCGGCAGGAGCGAGCGCAGCTTCTTGTGCACGTTCTCCATATCGTCGACGAGCAGTACGTCCATGAACTGCCGTCCCGCCGCCTCCGCACCTTCCTCGACCGCTGGGGCCGCCGGCGCCGCCGCGGGGTTTACCCCCCCCGAGCCCGCCTTCGGGGCCTGCAGGTTCAGCACCCGCGAGATCTTCAGGGTCAGCTCCTCGGGCTTGAAGGGCTTGACGATGTAGTCCTCGATGCCGAGCTTCATGCAGTCCGCGATGATCGAGCGCTTGGACTCCGAGGTGAGCATGAGCACCGGCGTCTTGTCCCCCCGCTCGCGCATGGCCCGGAGCATCCCCGGGCCGTCCAGCTCGGGCATCGTCACGTCCAGCACGACGAGGTCCACTCCGCCGGCGACGAGCTTCTCCAGCCCCTCCACGCCGTGCTCGGCCTCGTCCACCTCGAGCCCCATCCCCGCCACCTGCTTGGAGACGATGCTGCGAATGGCTCGACTGTCATCCACCGTCAGTACGCGCGTCATGGTTCCTCTGTGTCCCCTTCGTCGTCGATTACTGGACCACGGCCTCGGTGATCGCCACCCAGACCTTGACCTCTTTTTCCTGGTTCCTCAGGGTCGCCCCGCGCCAGGTGAGCGCCCCGGCCGGCTCCGTCGCCTCCTCGAGCTCGAGCACCTTGGGCAGCCCGAGCGTCTGATCGAGCCCCATGGCGCTCTTCACCTGACCGGCCACGATGTTCACGAGCTCGCGCAGCGAGTCATCCACCATCTCGGTGTCCACGTCGTCGGGTGCGCAGGAGAACATCGCCCCCCCGAGCGTCTTGCCCCCGCGCTCGTCGGAGGCGATGGCCACGGTGATCGGCCGCCCGCCGCGGATGAGGAGGACCACGGTGCGCCAGGGGGGCAACGCCTGCAGGGGCGACACGCCGCCGCTGTTCTCCTCGGCCAGCGAGAAAGACATCCCGAACATCGTCTTCGTGACGTTGGTGACCAGCGTGGCCAGCGTCGCGGCATTTGGCAGATCGTTCATGCTCTCACTCCCCCAGCTCGGAGTTAGCGTACCAGCCAGCAGCGAGCTGGCGACCCTTGATCAATTCGGTGCTCCCCACGCCGATGAAACCCATCGGGTGGGCGGCACATCGTAGCCGCCGGAGCACCTTCTTGCGATCCTCTTCGTTGAAGTAAATGAGGACGTTGCGACAGAGCACCAGGTCGCAACCCACCGGATCGAGCCCCGGCTGGAGCAGGTTGTGCACCTGCCAGCTCACGCGCTTGCGGAGCGCCTCCTTGACCCGGAAGCCCCCCTCGGCGCCCTCGAAGTGCTTCACCAGCCGCGCCGCACCGAGCCCGCGGTTCACTTCGATGCTGTTGTAGACCCCCTCGCGAGCCTTCGCGACCGCCAACTCGGAGACGTCGGTGCCGACGAGCTCGGTGCGCTCGGCGAGCGCGGGCCAGCCCTCGGCGAGCAGCATGGCCAGCGAGTAGACCTCCTGCCCCGTCGAGCAGGCCGCCGACCAGACCCGCAGCCGCCGGGTGCCCCCGAGCGCAGCGTTCAACCTGGGGAGCACCGCCTCGTGGAGCGTCCGCCAGAAGGCGTCGTCGCGGAAGAAGAAGGTCTCGTGCGTGGTCATGGCGTCGATCACCGCCGCCGTGACCGCCGAGGCCTGCGGCCCCGTGCGCGCCACCTGCACCGCCTCCGTGATGGAGCGGAGCTGGAAACGTTTGACCACCGGCTGCAGCCGCGCCTCGAGGAGGTACTTCTGCTCCTCGGCCATCACGACGCCGCAGGTGCGCTGCATGAACTCGCGCACCGCGGCCCAGCTCTCTTTGTGGTCCGAGCTCGAACTAGCCACGCATTACCTCGGCCACGCGCTCGGCCAGTACCTCGGTCGTGAAGGGCTTCATCAGGAAGTCGTTCGCTCCAGCCGAGAGCGCCGCCTCGACCGAGTCGAGCACCGCGTCGGAGGTGACCATCACGATGCGCAGCTTGCTGTAGCGCGGGTCCTTGCGCACCGCCGACACGAGCTGGAGCCCGTCCATCCCGGGCATGTGCCAGTCGGTGAGCAGGAGCACGCACTCCGGCAGGCCCTCGAGCGCGGCGAGCGCCTCCTCACCGCTGCTCGCCGCCTTCACTTGCCACCCGAGCGACTCCAGCGCCTTCTGCTGAATGCGCCGCATGGCGGCCGAGTCGTCCACGATGAGCGCCATCATCCTGCGAGTCCTCCTCGATGGGGTCGGTCCTCGTCGCCGCTGATGGACTCCACCTGCAGGCCGAGGACCATCTGCTGCTCTATGGGGCACATGCCGAAAACGAACGAACGGTGCTGCGCGCCGAGCGTCTCGGGCGGAGGCTGCCAGCGCTCCTCCGGCAGGTCCAGGACGTCCCCGATCTCATCCACCACCACGCTGATCAGCCGGTCGTGGGCCTTGATCACGAGCAGGCTCCTGGCGCTCTCCTCGCCCCTCTCGGGGAAGTGGAGTCGTCGCCGCAGGTCGATGGCGGTCATGATCTGGCCGCGCAGGTTCAGCAGGCCCACGATGTGCTCGGGAGCCAGCGGCACCGGCGTGAGGGGCTGCGGCATCAGCACCTCCTGCACGTCCTCGACGGGCAGGGCGAAGAGCTCGCCGGCCAGGTAGAAGGTCGCCCACTTCCCCGCCTCGGAGCGGGCTAGCTGTTCGTACAGGCTGGACGACATCTAGAACCTCCCCAGGTCGGACGCGCGCTTGCGCGGTGCGGTAATCCCATGGGCCTCGAACGCTTCGAGGAGTTCCTCCCGCCGGAGCTTATGGACGCAAGCCCGGGCTCCTGCGGACATCACGCGCCGCTCCATCGCCGGGTCGTCGTGCCTGGTCCAGACGAAGACCGGCAGCGTGGGATGTTCCTTGTGCGCCGAGGCGAGCACCGTGTAGCCGTCGACCCCCGGCATCTCCAGGTCCGTGACCACCGCGTCGAAGCGGTGGTCTTGCTGCGCCCGCAGGGCCTTCAGGGCCGCCTCGCCGCTCCCGACGTCCACCACCTCGAGCCCCGTGGCGCGCAGATACCCGGTGAGGGCGGCGCGCATGGCGTTCGAATCGTCCACCACGAGGATCCGCTGCGGCCTCGCGGCTGAGTTCCCACGCCGCTCCTCGACGAAGGTGGGGACGAGCTCGCGCGCGAGCCGGAAGACGTCGAGCAGGAGCGTCGTGCGACCGAAGACCACCACCCGCCCGAGGGTAAACGGGGTCGCGTCGCGGCCTACTTCGTCGTCCAGCTCGAGCTCCACGATGTCCACGATACGGTTCACGGCCATCCCCACCATCTGGCCGAAGTCGAAGACGATGAGCGGTTGCTCGGGACCGGCCGGCTCGATGCTCTGCCCGATGGGGAGCAGCGCCTCGGGGCGCATGATGGGCATGATCGTCTGGCGGTACTGCACCACTTCGCTACCGCC
Source organism: Deltaproteobacteria bacterium (assembly GCA_020848905.1). Lineage (NCBI taxonomy): Bacteria > Pseudomonadati > Myxococcota > Myxococcia > Deltaproteobacteria bacterium. Next base: position 114,662 of record JADLHG010000069.1, on the reverse strand, counting down.
CACGCGCTCGAAGCTGCTGGCGGGCAGATGCTCGAGGCGGGCCACCATGGCCAGCGGCACCGCGCAGGGCGTCCCCTCCCCCGCGGAGAAGACGATGTACGGTTGCCGCGCCGCGGCCTGACGCTTGGCGTTCGCCTGCGCCGCAGTCGCCGCACGCTTCTGCGTCGAGAGGTCGATCCCCGCCATGCCGGCGATCCCGGCCACCTCGAGGATCAGCGCCACGCCGCCGTCCCCGAGCACCGTCGCCCCCGAGTAGCAGGTCAGCCGCTTGAGCTGCCCGTGGAGCGGCTTGATCACGATCTCCTCGGTGTCGTGGATCTCGGAGACCACCAGGCCGTAGCGCCGGCTCCCCACGGCCACCACGACCACGTTCACCCCGCCGACCGCCGCGCGCAGGCCCCCCGGGCCGAGGCGCAGGACCTCCGAGAGGTCGACCAGGGGCAGGATCTCTCCGCGGAGGCGGTAGATCGGCGCGCCGCGGACGGTCTCGATCCTCGCGCGCGCCTGCTCCTCGTTCAGATAGACGAGCTCGAGCAGGTTCACCTGGGGGATGGCGAAGCGCTGGCCCCCGGTCTTGACCAGGAGGGCGGGGATGATGGCTAGCGTCAGCGGCATCTTGAGCCGGATGACCGACCCCTTGCCGAGGACGGATTCCAGCTCGACCTGCCCGCCCGCCCGCTCGACGTGCGTGCGCACCACATCCATGCCCACGCCGCGGCCGGAGATGTCGGTGACCTTCTCCGCGGTCGAAAACCCGGGGCGAAAGATCAGCTCGAGCGCCTCCCGCTCGCTCAGTTGATCCGCCTCCGCCGCGCGCAGGAGCCCCTTGCGGACCGCGTGGGCTCGGAGCGCCTTCGCGTCCATCCCGCGGCCATCGTCCTCGACCTCGATGGTCACCATCCCCCCCTCGTGGGAGGCGCGCACGCAGAGGCGTCCACCCGGGGCCTTGCCCGCGGCGAGGCGCCGCTCGGGGACCTCGATACCGTGGTCGATAGCGTTCCGCACGATGTGCATCACCGGGTCGCGGATCGCCTCGACGAGCGCCTTGTCGATCTCGGTGGCCGTCCCCTCAACCTGGGTCGTGACCTGCTTGCCCGTCTGCTGGCAGAGGTCGCGCACCATGCGCGGGATGCGCTCGAAGACCCGCGCTACCGGCTGCATGCGGGTCTTCATCACCTGCTCCTGCAGGTCCGAGGTCACGAGGCTCAGCCGGTGACAGGCGGCCTGCGCGTGGGAGTTGGTGTCGCGCACCGCGCGCACGATCTGCACCATCTGGTTGCGCGCGAGCACGAGCTCCCCGATCAGGTTCATCAACCGATCGAGCACCGCCACGTTCACGCGCACCGTGCCGTCGCTCGACTCGGCCTTGGCGCGCTCGGCCTCCTGGCGGGCGCTCTGCTGCTGCTCGAGCGCCTGATCGAGCTGGGCCGGAGTCACCACGTGCTGCGCGACGAGGAGCTCGCCCAGCTTGGGCACCGCCGCCTGGAGCTCTCGCTGCGCCGCGAGCGCGCTCTCGAGCTGCTCCGGCGTCACGCCGTGCCGGGTCGCCAGCACCTCGCCCAGCTTCGGCACTTGTGGCGCCTCGAACTCGCCCTCCTGGAACGCGGGCGTCCCACCCACGCCGCCGGGCGCGATAGCCGCGCCACCCTCCTTCAGCGTGGCCTTCAGCTTCTCCACCAGCGGCTCGACGTCCTCGTCGCCCTCGTCGCCCGTGGCCTTCACGCGCTCGATCATGCGCCGGAGGACGTCGGAGACGGACATGAGCAAGCTGAAGTGCGCCGGCCGCGGCTCGAGCTCCTCGTCGCGGAGCCGCGACAGGAGATCCTCCGCCACGTGCGAAAGCGAGAGGATGCGCGTGAGCGCAAGAAAGCCGGACGTGCCCTTGATGGTGTGGATGTCGCGAAAGAGGCTGGCCATCAGGTTCGTCGGGGCCTGTCCCCCTTCGGCCGCAAGGAGGAGCTTCTCCACCCGCGTCAGCGCCTCGAGCGATTCCTCCACGAAGAGCTCGAGGGTCTCCGGGTCGCGCTCGGGGAGGTTGCTCTTGCCGTCGCCGCTTCCGCTCATGGACCGGCTATCCTTTCCCGTGCTGCTTGTGTCCGGAGGTCCACTTCACCACCCAGTTCGCGAGCTCTGGCCCCGGCGCCACCGCGTCGGCGCCACCCGCGGCTACCGCGGCCCCCGGCATCCCCCACACCACGCTGCTCGCCTGGTCCTGCACGACCACCGGAGCCCCCTTCGCGCGGAGCACCACCGCGCCCGCCGCGCCATCGGTTCCCATCCCCGTCATGAGCACCGCCACCGACGCCGACCCGCAGGCCGCGGCCACCGACCGGAAGAGCGGGTCCACCGCCGGACGGCAGTTGTGCTCCTCTGGACCCTGGTCCTGCTGCAGGACGAGGAGGTTCGCGCGCCGCGCCACGGTGAGGTGCAGCCCTCCGCAGGCCAGGTAGACCGTACTTGGCTCCACGGGGTCGCTGTGGCGCGCGAGCACCACGCGGCGCCCGCTCTGCTTGGCGAGGAGCTCCGCGAAGTACGGCACGTGCAGGGACGGCATGTGCTGGGTGATCACCACCGGTACGCTGAACGCTGGTGGGAGCCGCTTCAGAAACTCCACCAGCACAGGGGGCCCGCCGGTCGACGCCCCGACGGCGACGAGCTCCCGCCGCATCGCGAAGTGCGCGGTGCGCGGCGGCGGCACCTCGATTCGCTCCCTCGGCGGCGCCACGGTGCTGGTCACGAGCGACGAGCGAACCGCGTCGACGACGCGTTCGAGCGCGGTGCTGAGCTCTTGCGCCGCGCTCGCCCCGCTCGGCTTGAGGACCAGGGCCGCCGCTCCGATGAGCAGCGCGTCCACCGAAGTCGTGACCCCCGTCCCGCTCCCTCCGGTCACCAGCACCGTCGGGACCCCCGGATGGTGCTGCCGGATCCAGCGCAGGAGGTCGAGCCCGGACTCGTCTCGCAGGACCACGTCCAGGGACACGAGGTCGATCCCCCCTTGCGCGAGGCGCGCCTGGGCCTGCGCGATGGTGCCGACGCCCGCCACTACTTCTACCTGCGCGAGTCGGGAGAGGGTGCGGGAGACGATGTTTCGGTAGACGGGGTCGTCGTCGACCACGAGCACGCGCAGCGGCCCCGGGGGTCTCGCACTGATGTTCCCGTCGGTACGCAGCTGCACGCCTCGCATCTGGGGCCACACGTCCGTCCAAGTCCCCCGAAGCCTCTACTGCAGTGCTGCCGCTCGGAGCCCTTCTGCCAGCTCCTCCACCCCCACCGCGCCGCTCTGCGCCACGGCCGCCTGGTTCTCGGAGTCTCGAGCCGCCTCCGCCACCCCCGAGATCACGTCCACCACGGCGGACACTCCCGCAGAAACCTCGGACGCGTGGCGCGCGATCTGTCCCACCGTGGCCGCTTGCTCTTCCACCGAGGCGGCGATGGACGACGAGTGCGCGTCGATCGACTCGATGATACGGACGATGTCGCTGATCGCCGCGACGCTCTTGGCCGTGTCGGCCTGAATGGTCTCGATCTGCTGCGCGATCTCCTCCGTGGCGCGGGCGGTCTCCTTGGCCAGCTCTTTCACCTCGTTGGCCACCACGGCGAAGCCCTTGCCCGCCTCGCCCGCCCGGGCCGCTTCAATCGTGGCGTTGAGAGCGAGCAGATTCGTCTGCTGGGCGATGGTGCTGATGACCTTCGTCACCTTACCGATGGCAGCCGAGCTCACGCTGAGCGCTTGCACGGTGGTGTTCGCCCCCGTGGCCAGCTCCTTGGCCTGGCGCGAGGTCCGCGCCGACTCGCTCGCGTTCGACGCGATCTCCCGGACCGAGGCGCTCATCTCCTCGGCCGCGCTGGCGACGGAGGCCAGGTTGCCCTGGATCTCCTCCGCCGCGGAAACCACCATGCTCGCCTGCGCCGAGGTGTGCGAGGCGCGGTCCGCGAGCTGATTCGCCGCCTGGACCAGCTGTCCCGCGGCCTCTCCGAGCTTGACCGACGCCTCTTTGACCCGCCCCTGGGAGCTCTCGGCCCGTTCGCGGGCCTCGAAGCGCCCGAGACACGCGGAGACGATGCGTCCGACGCTCCGCAGCGTCTCCCGCCGTGCTCCGGAGACCGCCTCTCCCTCGCTGCTGAAGCACTCCAGCACCCCCACGACCTCGCCGCCGCGCATGAGTGGCACGCAGGTGGCCGAGAGGAGGCCTGCCTCGCGCGCCGCGTCAACGCGGTCGTGCCCGATCAACGACGACACGCCCTCGACAACGACCACGTCGCGGTCTCGCCAGGCCAGGCCGGGAAGCCCCTGGCCGAGCCGGAAGGCCGACGAGAGCGTGGCGCGGCGGAAGGAGTCGTGGACGCTGCCCGACTCGATCTTGGGGGTCAATCGGCCGTCCTGGGCCTCTAGGGACCAGTAGGTTCCATAGGCCCAGCCGAAGGCGCTCCGCAGCGCGTCAAGCGCCGCGTGGGCCGCGTCGTCGGCCGCCGAAGCGTCATCGATGGCCCCGACCAGTGCGACGAGCAGCCGATGGCAGGCCCGTGCGTCCTCTAGTTCGGCGCGAAGCGCATCCGCAGCTCCCGAGCGGCCGTTGCCGTTTCCCCCGTCACCGGGGCCTCCGGCCCCTCTGGCCTTGCCGCGGGGGCTGCGGGGCTTGGATGGTTTGATGTCGGGGCTCGTCCCGTCCGGATGATCCGCAGCCATTGGCGTCTCCCTGCCATCTCCCCCCCAGGATTTCCAGCAATACACTCTCCACGGAGGCGCCCCCTCGCTTCCGATGTATCCATCATCGACCAGGTCCTCCGATTCTTGAGTGGCCCAGCCGCCAGTCACAATTCCTTTGGGTACCTAATCAAGAGAAGCCGCCCCCGTCGAGAAACGCGGCCCTGATGTGCGCGCCCAACTACTTCGGCCACCTCACGATCTCGGCCGACGATCCTTGACCGATCGCCGCCGCGTCTGCGATCCTGCGTCGGATGTTACAGGCACGAAAAAGTGTCGCGCAAGTTGCGTCACTGAAGATCCATCCAAGGAGAGCGGAATGGCCATCACGGACAACCTGGTAAAAGTGCACCGCGAGCTGCTGGACCTGGCGAAGGAGATGTCGGCCTCGCTGGTCCCCGCAAAAGTGGCCACGGATGCGGAGACGATCCGCAAGCAGCTCTCGGCCTTCGCAGGCAAGCTGAGCGTCCACCTCGCCATGGAGGACAAGTCCTTCTATCCGCGCCTGCTGGCCAGCACCGATAGCAAGGTCGTGGCGACGGCAAAACGCTTCCTGGACGAGGTCGGCGGACTCGGCAAGGCCTTCAGCGACTACAACGGTAAGTGGCTCACGGCGAAGGCCATTCAGGCCGACGCCAACGGCTTCATCGCCGAGTCCAAGAAGATCTTCGCCGCCCTCGGGGACCGGATCGCCAAAGAGGAAAAGGAGCTCTACCCGCTCGACAAGGGCTAGGGACACCCCCTAGAGCGCCGAAGTCACGCAGCCTCGGTGACGAAGCGACCCCCTGCATGCCATACTCGCGTCATGCATGGGGGAGACACGCATGGGGACTCACGCGCCGCACCGCTCTGACGGTTTCACTCACACCTTCGTTCCGCTTGCAGCCGCTATTCTTTCCTGCGCCTGCGCCGCGCCCGAACCCGCACCGCTCCTCGATGCGGGTAACGTCCCCGCGCTGCAGCGTCAGATCGATCTGCTCGTCGTGGCCGACAACTCGTCCTCCACCGACGAACTCCGCGACACCCTGGCAATGCACCTGCCGGCGCTCCTCGACGCGCTCGGCAAGGACGCCGCGGATCTGCCCGATCTTCGCCTCGGGGTGGTCACCGCCGACCTCGGAGCCGGGCCCTACCGCCTCGGCACGTGCGAGCGCGTCGGCGGCGACGGCGGCAAGCTCCGGCCGCCGGCCTCGAGGCAGGGCTGCCCGAAGCTCGAGGCCCCGTACGTCGAGCTCGTGGCCGGCAAGAGCAACGTGCCGGGTCCCGAACCCGAGCTCGAGAAGCTCGCGCAGGCCTTCCGTTGCCAGCTCGCCCTCGGCAACGGCGGCTGCGAGTTCGAGCAGCCCCTCGAGGCCGCGCGCCGCGCGCTCGACCCGGCCCGCCGCGTGAACCCGGGCTTTCTCCGCCCCGGGGCGCTCCTCGCCGTGCTCTTCGTCACCGACGAGGACGACTGCTCCGCCGCGAAGACCGAGCTCTACCGCCCCGTGCCCGCCGGCCTGACCGATCCGCTGGGGCCTCTCTCCGGCTTCCGCTGCTTCGAGTTCGGCATCTGGTGCGATGTGAACGATCGCTCCAAAATCGGCCCGCGGCATGGCTGCCGACCCGTCGGCGACTGGCTCGTGGCGATCGCCGAGTACGAGAGTTTCTTCCGCCAGCTCAAGCCCCCCGGGCGCCTGCTCCTCGCAGCGGTCGCCGGACCTCCGGAGCCGGTCGAGGTGGGCCTGGACGTGACCGAGCCGACGCTGCTGCCCTCCACCGGTCGCTGCTTCGAGGGGGGCGCGCTCCCGGCCATCCGCATCCACGCGCTCCTCGAACGCTTTCCCCCGCTCCTCTTCGCGCCCAAGTGCGTTCGCGGCCAGCTGAGCGGCGACTACCGGCCCCTGCTCTCCTCGCTCGGCAACGCGCTCCGCTCCCGCCTCCCGCCCTCCAGGCCCGCCCTATGATCCGGGCACGGTGCTCGTGGGAATCAGCCCCCGCAACCTCCAGCCAGTCTTCAGGAGCCAGGTCCGCGGCTCGAGCACCGGCGGGTTTCCGTCGGGGCGCAGCGGCGTGAGGTCCTTCCAGCCGTCGAAGTAGCGGGCCGAGCTGCACGCGTCCAGGTCGCGTCGCGGTACCCACTTGCCGCGCGCGACGCTATGTTTGCGCGAATTCTGAAGCACGTACGCCAACGCCGCCTTCACCTCGCTCGGCGTCTTCAGGATGTGCTGGTGGTAGCGATCCCGAAAGACCCGTCCCCGGCGGCCCACAGTCCCATTCAGCGCGTGCGCGAGGCGAATCGCCAACGCCCGCAGCCCCTTCATCAGCACGCCCCGGTCCTTCGCCTCCGTCACGAGGTGCAGGTGGTTCTTCTGGATCGAATAGTGCGCGAGGTTCATGCCGAACCGTCCCGCCGACTTCACGAAGGCCTTCTCGATCGCGCGTAGCTGCTTCTTGCTCCGCAGGTTCGGCAAGCCCTCCACGATCTTCATCGTGACGTGCACCGGAAACCGGCTGGCCAGGAGCGGTCGCGCCCGATGCGGCAGCCCACTTCCCGGCTTCTTCTTCCTCCCCGCACCCTCGCGTTTCCCGCCCCACCCCGTCGCCTCCCGCATCGGCAAGGGGAGCTGCTTCGCATAACCCGCCGGAAGACGCGTGCCCGAAGTCTGGTCATCTCCCGAGGAGGATTTATGTTTGTGTGCCATCATGAATAAGGCCAATAGTAGCAGAGTGCCAGTCGGACGTCAAGAGATGTCCTTGCGCACACCAACGCAACGATCAGCAACAAGAAGACCCTCCCGACGCACCGATCCGCCCCGACCGCCCGCCTGCGCCCACCGCCGCTCGCGCTCTCGCCCACCCTCCCATCGACAGCCATCCTCCCCGGCGCACCGGTCCGCCAACGCCGTCCGCATGCGCACACCACCGTCCGCGCCCGCGCCTACCTCCCGTCGCTGGCCATCCTCTCCGACCTCCCGACGCACCACGGCCGCCCGCGTGCGCCCACGGCCGCCCGCGCTCTCGCCCTGGCCCCTTCCCGCCCATACCCGACGCCAATGCCCCGCTCGCGCAGTTCGCGACGCTCCCCGGTCCGCGGTATTCTGCCCTCTCCAACACCTGACGGAGGAGCTCATGCAGCGCTCACCAGCCCTGCCACTTTGCGTCGCGGTCACGGCCATCTCACTCGTCGCGTGCAGCTCGACGACCTCGACCCCCGCCGACGCCGGAGTCACCGACGGACGAACGACCGACGGCGCAGTAGCGGGCTTCGGCACGGTGACGGGCAAGATCTCCGTCGCGCCAAACATCTTCCCCGCTCCTCCGGGGGACCAGGCCGGCAGCGTGGTCGTGGCGCTCCTCGACGCCCCCCCCGACCTTGGCGGCCAGCCCCTCAAGACCGTCGTGCTGCAGGGGGACCTGAAGAAAGGCCCCCTCACCTACACCTTTGATCGCGTCCCCGCGGGTCGGTACCTCGCGGCCGCCTTCCTCGACGACAACGGCAACTTCAGCGCCGAGAAGCCCCTCGACGCCGGAGATCTGACCGACTCGCTCATGGTCTCCATCGAGGTCGCCCCGGCCAAGACCGTCACCGCGGATCTGCTTCTCGACACCCCCGTGCCCCCCGAGACGCCCGTCTGCGGCCTCGGCGCGCTCGACGGGACCAAGCGCCGCTGCGTCTTCGACTTCATCTGGAACCACGCCAAGCGCAACTACCCCTTCTTCGCGCTGAAGGGCGTGGACTGGGACGCGGTGAAGAAGGTCTACGAGCCCGAGCTCGACAAGTCCGCCACGGACCGCGAGTTTCACCAGCTCGTGGCGCGACTGCTGGCCGAGCTCAAGGACGGCCACTCCTTCATTCGCAGCGTGAACAGCGCCTTCGGCCGGCGCGTGCCCGTGGCCGGGGTGCGCCTCGCGCTCCTCGACGGCGCCGCGTATGTGGAGCGTCTCGATGCCGGCTCCGCGGCAGAGAGCGCAGGGCTCAAGGTGGGGGACCGCATCGTGACCGTGGACGGCAAGACCTTCGCCGAGCACGAGACGCAGAACGGCAAGCTCATCCCGCGGCCGAACGACGCGGGGTACCACCGCACGCTGCTGCAGTCCTGGCTCTCCGGCGAGGAGGGGTCGAAGGCGGCGCTGAAACTCGAACGCGACAACCTCGCGCTCTCCATCCCCCGCGCCGCACCGCCCGCCCCCTCGGGCCCGATCCTCACCAGCCAGCGGCTCGCCGGCGTGTCGGGCAAGAGCTACGCCCACCTGCGCGTCCGCACCTTTCAGGACGCCAAGCTCGTGGGCGAGCTCAAGGCCACCTTCGAGGCGCTCAAGGACGCCAAGGGGCTCATCCTCGACCTGCGCGAGAATCCCGGCGGCGAGTCGAGCTACCGCAACGCGCTCCTCGCCTACCTCCTTCCAGCGGTGACGACCGTGGCGCGCGACTACCATCGCGGCACCCCCGAGGCCTTCGTGGAGGACGTCGTGGTCCCCGCGCAGGGGGCGTTCACGGGGCCGCTCGTGGTCCTCACCGACGAGGGCTCGTACAGCAACGGTCACCTCGCCCCCACGATCCTCAAGGCCCTCGGCCGGGCCAAGCTCGTCGGCCGCACGACCGGCGGGGGCAGCGGCACGGTCGAGTTCTGGCCGCTCACCGCCGAGCTGACCATCGGCCTCGACTACGCGGCGGTCACGACCCCCTCGGGCACCCTCGCGGAGGAGCTCGGCACCAAGCCCGACATCGAGGTCGCGCAGACCGCGGCCGACGTGAAGGCGGGCCTCTACGCGAGCCCCGGCGTCCCGGCCAAGGACGTGACGCTTCAGCGGGCGCTCAAGGAGCTCGGGGACTGAGGAACCGAGGAACCGAGGCCGCGGCGCAACACAGCCTGCCGGGATGGCTCGCGGCCAAGGTGACCGGGTTCAGTCGAGGCTGCGCGCCACGTGCACCGTGAGGTCCCCGAGCAGGTTCGTGTAGCTGCCGTACTCGTTGTCGTACCAGCCGAAGACCTTGGCGTGCGTCACCGGCACCTCGATCCCCGTCGCCGGGAGCGCCTTGAGCACCTCGGCAGGGATCCCCGGCACCTGCGCGAGGTCGAGGCGCACGAACCCGGTCCGGGTGTGCGTCTCCACCGCTTCCACCACCACCGCCGCGCGGAGCCCGCTCACGTCCGCCGGCACGTTCTGCTCCTCGCTGTAGACGAGCAGGCCGCGCTGGGCCCCCGCCGCCGCGTCGGCGTAGATGCGGTTCAGGCGCTCGCGCGTGATCTCGCTCGACCCGTCGGGAGCCAGCCGCGACTGGAAGGTCACGTTGAGAATGATCAGCGACTCCGTCGGCAGCGGGATCCGCACCGAGTCGGCCATGAAGCCGATCTGGCGCACCTGCGGGATCACCTGCTCGAGCGCCTTGGCCGCGTTGGTCGACGTGAGGACGATGCTGTTCAGCACGCTGCGGCTGCGGCGGAGGTCCGTCGCCCCGGCCTTAGGGACCGTGTCGAGCACGCTCTGGCTGTTCGTCGCCGCGTGGACCGTGCTCATCGAGGCGGTGATCACGTTCGAAGCGTGCAGATGTTCTAGAATGGGCTTTACTAAATGGGCCAGCGCCGTGGTGGTGCACGAGGCCCCCGCGACGAGCGCGTGTCGGTCGGGGTTGAAGGCGTCGTGGTTGATGCCGTAGATCAGGGTCGTCACGTCGTCGGGGACGCCGCGGCTCTTGTCCTTGATCTTGAACGGCGCGCTGTAGACCACCTTGCGCGCCCCCGCCTCGAGGTGCCCGCGCAGCGCCCCCGAGGCGTGGTCCGCCGGGCGCGTCGGGTCGTCGAAGGCGCCGGTGCAGTCCACCACGACCCGCACGCCGTGCTGCCGCCAGCCGATCTCTCGCGGATTGCGCGCCTGCTGCAGCACCCGCACCGGGACCCCCGCCACCTCGAGCAGCCCCTGCTCCCGGTCGGCGATGCGCACGCAGGGCTCGGCGTTGGCGCCGAAGAGAAAGCGGTGCATGGCACCGTAGGTCGAGTCCTTCTCGATCACCGCGCAGACAGCCTCGAGCCCGGTCCCCACCGGGCGGCCCACGTTGACCACGAGGCGCCCGAAGTGCCTGCGGGCCACGTGGTGCCAGAGGGTGAGCTTGCCGATGCGACCGAGTCCGTTGATCCCTAGCGCCTCCGTCGGCAACGTCGTCATGGTCCCTTCCTTTCCGGCGCCGGCGCCTCAGCGTCCGGCTGCCTCGCGGATCCCTTCGCCCCGGGTGGTGGTCACGGCGTGACGGCCGAGATACACCGACCCGTCCAGCCCGCTCAGCGAGAGATACTCGCCGGTGTTCACCCGGCGACCCGCGAGCAGGGAATACCCCTCGTCATCGTGCACCTCGAGCACGCGGCACCCCACCACGCAGGTCCGGCCGAGGCACTGTGCAGCCACCGCCGCGTGGCTCGTCGCGCCCCCGACAGCCGTCAGGAGCGCATCGGCCTGCAGCACGAGGTGGATGTCGTCCGGCACGGTGTCCGGTCGCACCAGGATCACGTGGTCGTGCGGATGCCGCTCCCGCAGCAGCGCGATCTCCTCGGCCGTATGGGCCACCCGGCCGCACAGCGCCTCGCCACCGGCCCCGATCCCCGCCGCCACCTTGGCCGCCTCGAGCTCCGCCGTCGGAAGGAAGGCCGAGACCGTGCGCAGCGCGGCCAGCACCATGTCCCGCGTCTGCAGCACATAGAGCTCGCGCGGGTCGTCGCTCTCGAAGGTGAACTCGATCTCCTGGTGGTTCATCCCCATCTCTTCGATGAGGGTGCTCGCGTGCCGGTGCAGCTCGCGGTAGATCGCCGGGAACTGCCGTTCGAGCGTCGCGACGTCGCCGCGCCGCTGCGCCTCCCGCTGCGCCTCCGTGATCGGGAAGGTGCTGACCAGCCCGCTGACCACGTCGTCCCCCTGCCCCTGCACGATGTAGTCCCCGTCGAGCTGGACCCCGGCGCGCCCCGAGAGGCGCGGGCGCGTGAGCACCACCCCGGTCCCCGAACGCGGGCTCAGGTTGCCGTAGACCATCGTCTGCACCACCACCGCCGTCCCCCAGTCCTCGGCGATACCGAGCGCGCGCCGATAGGCTCGGGCGAGCTCGCTGTTCCACGAATCGAGGACCAGCTCGACGCACATCTCGAGCTGCTCGTACGGGTCGTCCGGCACCTCCACGCCGTGATCCTCGACCAGCTCGCGGTAGCGGAGCGCGAGCTGCCGCATCTTCTCTGGCGGAAACTCGGCCTTCTTCGGCGCCGAATGGCGGCGCTTGGCCTCCTGCATCAGGCGATCGAAGCGGTCGCGGCTGATGTCGAAGGCCATCCCCCACATCTGGACGAAGCGCCGATAGGCGTCCCACGCGGCCCAGGCGCTTCCCGAGCGGGAGGCGAACCCCTCCGCCACGGTCGGGTTGAGCCCCACGTTGAGAAAGCTATCCATCATGCCCGGCATGCTGATCGCCGAGCCGGAGCGCACCGACAGGAGGAGCGATCCGCCGGGGTCCCCGTACCGCGCCCCGACGCGGCGCTCGAGCTCGGCGACCTGGCGGCCGATGCGCTCGCGTAGCTCGGTACGCAGCGCCGGGTAGACCCGGATCGCCGTGCGGCAGCGGAAGAGCTCCGTGGCGAGCACGAAACCCGCCGGGACCGGAAACTTGGCCTCTGCCAGCCGCTTCAGCAGGCAGCCCTTGTTGCCGAGCTGGATCACTCCCGGGACAGGCCCTGCCTCGCTCCCCCTCGACCGCTCCGGCCGCCGCTCCCCGCCGCCCTCGACGACCCGCTCCCCCCGGCGCGGCGCCACGCCCTCGATCGGCGAGGCCAGCCGCTCGAGGTCGAGCGCCAGCAGGAGCGTCCGCGTCTCGTCGTCGAGCCCGTCGCGCTCCGCCCGCAGCGTCTCGAGGATGCGCCCCACGTAGAGGTCCAGTCGCTGCAGCCCGAAGCTCTGCGCCATGAGGTCGCGCAGAAAGGCCTCGGCGTGTCGGAGCGCCCTCTCCCGCGGGTCGTCGCCCTCTGCCGCGCCGCCGCGCACGCCGTCCCGGACCAGGATGCGCGGGAGCAGGTCCTCGAGGATCGGCTGATAGATCTCGAGGAAGCGCAGCCGCACGAGGTGTTTCAGGCTCTGCGCGATGAGCTGGAAGATGTCGAGGTACTGCTCGACGGTGGTGCCGGCTAGCCCGAGCGCCTCCTCGAGCATCTCCACGCGGGCGCTGAAGCCGCGCGCGTTGCAGCCGTCCACGCGCAGGGCCCGCAGGAAGTACCGCAGGGTCCGAGCCACGCGCCGGAGCGTCGTGCGCGTCATGACCTCCAGGTTCTGGTCCGCGACGACCCGTTCGAAGAGCACGTCGGCGAGCGATTCGAGCCGGAACGAGAGCCCGAGCGCCTCGAGCTTCTCCTCGCGGTAGCGCCCGTAGACGCTCGGGATGCCCACCGCGACGTGGCGCTTGCGGTAGATGTCCTCGACGGCCGTCGTCGCCTCGGGCTGCAGGATCAGCGCCTTGAGCCGCTCGAGCAGCCAAAGCGCGCCGTCGAGCGCCTCTTCGAGCCCGCCGGCCTCGAGCCCTCCCTCGAGCTCCTTCGCGAGCGCTGCCACGCGCTCGGGGTCCAGGCGATGGAAGGCGCGCAGGCGACCCACCAGGTCCCCATGGTCCAGCTCGTACTTGCGCCCCACGAGGCGCCGCAGCTCGAGGAGGAGCACCGCGCGTTCGCGCTCGACCGGGTCCGCGTCGGGCACGAGCTCCTCGAATCGGCGCGTGAGCTCGTCGGTCCCCAGCCGGTAGTAGGGCCGAAGGTCCCCGCTCGGCCCGAGCAGCGGCAGAAGGACGCGCCGCAGCTCGGTCCACCGCTCTCCCCTCTCCTCGACGGCGAGCCGCGCCAGGAGCTGCGGGGGCAGCAGGCGCTCGAGCGGCCCCGCCTCCCCCGTGACCATGAAACGCGCGGCCTCTTCGACGAGCGGAGCCACGAGCGCGTTGCACTCGACGTGGCACTGCTTGCGGAGGAAGTGACAGAGGGGGTCGTGCCGGTGCGACAGCTCGTCGAGGCGCGTCGAGACCTCGCGCAGCTCTCCCTCGGCGCCGATGTCGCTGAAGTAGATCGGGAAGAGCTTCGCCAGGTGCTTGAGCTGGTGATAGACGGGGCCGATCCCCGCGTTGAGGAGCTGCGAGACGTCCTTCTGGAAGAGGTCCGTGTCGGCGAGGAAGACGCCGCCCAGGCGCAGGTGCACGACCAGCGCGGCCAGGAGGCGCCGCGTGAGCTCGGGGTTGACCTCGATGAGACGCAGGTAGGTGCGGACGTTCACGAGGTGCGCCGGGGAGACGCGCGGCTGCCACTCCTCGGTGAAGCCGGCGAAGCTCGGATAGTGGAAGTCGAGCGTCAGGATCTCGTCGATGAGCGCCTCGGCGGCCGGCCGGTCGTCGGCGGCGAGGATCGCCTCGCCCACCGTGCCCACCAGGTTGAGCGTCGTCTCGGGGTGCGGCGAGGGGAGCTGCCGCAGCACGGCGAAGGTCTCGCGCACGAAGCCGGCGAGCGTCGCCACGTCGGCCTGGCGAATCACCGCCACGCAGCAGCGGGCGATGTCGCGCAGGGCCTGCTCGTGCGCTCCGTCGAGGTGCGGGCTGCTCAGCACGAAGGAGAGCCAGCGCACCTGGCGGAGCGGACCGGCAAGGGCGCTCGCCGGACCCACTCCTTCTCCCCCGAGCTGGCTCCCGACGTCGAGGTAGGCTTGCAGGAGCTGCGCCTGGTCGGGGAGCACGAGCAATCGCTCGGCGTGGCGGGCGAGCTCGGTCGCGTCCTCGGGGGCCGCCCCGAGGATTTCCAGCTCGGCTCGGTAACCGGCCAGCGCGCGGTGTGTGATGGCGTCGAGCTGCGGAGGCGGCACCTCCACCCCTGGACACCAGGTGACGGGATCCACCGCCGCGAGGAGCCCCGCCACCAGCTGGTTCACGCTGCGCGCGAGCAGGTCCAGCGCGTGGACCAGCGCCTCCCTGCCGCCCACGAGCTCTCGCGCCGTCTCGAAGAGGAGCCGCGCAACGCGCTTCAGCCGTGGCGTGAGCGCCGGGGCGAGCCGCGCGTCGGCCAGCAGCCGCTCATCGAGCCGACGCAAGATGTCCTGCACCACGCCGAGGTGTCGCTCGAGCGCCTGCTCCGAGCCCGAGAGGATCTTCTCGCCGTAGTAGCAGAGGTAGCGCAGCGCCACCTCGCGCAGGGCAGGCGGCTCGGCCTCGCGCGCCATGCGGGCGTAGAGCGCGACGTAGACGGCCAGCCCCTCGGCCCCGCGCGGATGGTCCCGGTAGTGGGGGAAGTCTCCGAGCGCCCGGTAGTGCAGGTCTTCGAGCGCGCGCGCCCAGCCGATGTAGCGGTGGTTGAGCTCGCGCAGCAGCCGCTCGGTGTCCTGCTGCACGCCGAAGAGGGGCGCGGTGATCTCGAGCAGCACCCGCTGCTCCTCCGGGATCACCACCTCCACCGCGGTCCGCTGCAGGTTGACCGTCAGCGCCTGCGACTGAAGCTCGGCCATTTGAAACAAGCGTACCGCGCCCGTCAGGCCCCGGCTTGATGCTTCTCAACGGAGATCTTGGCCGCCGCAACGCACGCTGGACACGCCACCACGAGAGCGGGCCAGCTTGACCCCACGCGCGGCGACGCGCGACGAGATGGGGTCAGGATGCGTCCGTCAGCTCGGCCAGAAGGCCGTAGTGGTCAGAGAGGCGCGTGCGCAGCACGGTGCTCCCCAGCACGAGCTGCACCCACGCATCCAGAACGCGGCGGTAGCTCTTGCCGAGCGTGGACGGGCAGCCCCGGAACATGACGTGGTCGAGCCACGCGTCCTGGCGCGAGCCGGCCAAGGGATTGTCCTTGCACCAGGTGCAAGCGGGCGCGCTCCACGGCTCGACGAAGCCCGCCTCGAGGAGCACGTCGTAGCTCTCCCCGAGCTCGGCCGCGAGCCCGACGCGCTGCGGACCCGCGTTCAGGTCCCCCATCAGGACGGTGCACTGGTGCACGGAGCTGCTGTCGGCGAGCCACCGAAGCTGCTCGCGCTGCTCGTCGACCCAGCTCGCGCTCCGCCGCCCCTTCGGATAGGGCACGTCGTCGAGCTTGGCCGAAAGGTGCGTGCACCGCACCTCGCGCTGCCCCACCCGCGCGTGGATCGCGCCGCGCTTCACGAGCGCCGTCTCGAAACCGTGGTAGCTCGCGTTGTCGATCGGAAAGCGGCTGAAGAGGGCGAGGCCGTTGCGCCCGTCGTAGGCGAAGGGCTTGGCCCCGAAGAGAGCGCACTGCCAGGGGGCCGCCGTGTTCGCCGCGAGGCACAGCTTGCACTCGTCGGGGAGCGCCGCGTAGCGCGCCTGACACGGGCCCGCCACGCACTCGCTGGCCGAGATCCCCTTCGGCGTGCAGTCCGACGCGACGCAGCGGTCCAGCCGGAAGGTGCTCCAGGCGTCGCAGCTCACCTTGCGCGGGGAGGTGTCGGTCGTCTGCTCGCGAAACGCGTACGGGTAGGCTTCGGCGAGCGCCGTCTTGAGCGCAGCGTAGTCCTCGTCCCGCCAGACCTCCTGCAGGCAGAGCACCTCGGCGCCGCTCTCGCTCAGGGCCGCGGCGATGCGCGGCAGGCGCTCGGGCGCCAGCGCCACGGCGCCGTGGGCCAGCCCCGCGTTGTAGGTCAGAAACGAGGCCCGCGTGCTGCTCGTCCGGCGCTCGAGGCCCGGGCCGACCTCGAGGCCGCAGCCCCCAGTCCCGAACAGAAGCAGGGTCCAAACGGCGACACACCTGCGCATGCGACACCTCCGCGGCGTCGCACTGTGCAAACCGGGCACCAGGAGGGCCACGACCGCCGGCGGCGGATCTGCGAGAGATCCTCGCGGCCCGTCCGCGTCGGTCACGGCGCGCCCCACCGAAGGTCGGTCAGGGCGCTCGACTATCGAAGGGCCCTCCGGACCGGGCGGCGTGCGCCGGACGCTTAGTAGGTGAAGCGCGCCCGGGTCCAGACCTCGCTGCCGCCGGCCGCGGGGTCGCCGAACTTGGTGTGCTCCTTGCCGACCTTGAAGAGACCGCCGGCGGAGAGCTCGAGGCCGTGCCCGAAGTTGTAGGTCACCTCGGGAAAGAAGACGGCCGAGAAGCCCTCCGCACTGAAGGTCCCGTGGTGCGTGCGCACGCGCCGGTTGGCCTGCGCGTCCCACTTCTCCTCGTAGACGCCGATGAGGTCCCAGATCATGAAGAGCCGCACGAGCAGCTGCTCGCTCAGAAACTTGAAGTCGAGGCCGAGCACCAGGTAGTCGCCGAGCCGTGGGCGCAGGATCTCCGTCGCGCAGCGCTCCCCCTTGGGGTCCACGAGCGCGCAGGTCATGAGGCTCGCCGCGTTGCCCGCCGCGCCTCCCCGTCGTACGGCCCACCCCTCGCTGAAGAAGTCCCCGGCGCCGAACTCGTCGACGAAGCCGTGCACCCACTGGACGTTCGCGTAGACGTGGCGGCCGAAGCTGTAGTCGAGCCCGAGGGTCCACTTGGCGAAGGGCGTGGACTTCACGGTCAGGGGGCGCCTGCCGCCGAGACCGTAGGCGTACTCCCCCGCGGGCTCGAGCCGCAGCCCGAAGTCCATGCGGTCCTGCAGCAGGATGATGCTCGCCTCCTGCGGGAAGAAGACGCCGAGCTCGAAGCGGTACCCGATCGGCTGGATGCGCTTCGAGAGCCAGCCGAGCGCGTTCACCTGCCCCGAGGCGTTGAAGCCCAGCACCTGCATGCGCGGGTAGCCGAGCTCGACCTCGGTCTCGATCATGCCGGCCACGCAGTCGTTCGGGTCGCTCGGGCTGCAGCGACGGCCGGCGTTGAGGCGCGTGTAGTTGACGAAGGGCTGCGGCATGTCGGTGCGGCCGTTGTAGTAGCTGAAGGCCAGGTCGTGCTCCGCCAGCACCCCCGCCACGCGGAAGGCGAACTGCATGTTGTCGAGCCGCGCCTCGGGGAGCACCGGAATCGCCTTGGTCACCACCGTCGGGTACTTGAGGATGTCGCGCACGAGCGTCTGCTCGGCGTGCAGGCGCCAGCGCAGGCTATCCTCGACGAAGGGAAGCCGATCGAGCGACGCCACGCCGAGCCGCGCCGACGACGGAAGCTGCGCCGGCTTGAAGATCGGGACCAGCACGCCCGAGAGGGTCCACTCGCGATAGAAGGTGTAGTCCGCCTTGACCATCGGCGTGCCGAGCTGCTGGCCGAAGAGGAGCGGGTCCCACAGGTCGTTCGGATTGAGGTTGTTCGTCGGGTTGAACTGATCCCCCTTGCCCCAGTTCACCACCTGCTGCCCCACGCGCAGGTCGAGCCCCGGGAGCAGGTCGGTGGCCTCCACGAAGAGCGAGTGCGCCTTGACCACGATCGGGTCGAGCTTGCTGCGGTCCAGCAGCTCGCCGAAGTCCCCCGGCCGCGGCGCGCCGACGGCGATCACGTCCACGTCGGCCACCCCGCGGAACCGCCCGGCCGAGGCCTGGAGCTTGAACTTCACCAGGTTCTCGTTGAAGGAGACGCCCGGGGCGAGCTCCTGCAGCCCGTACCAGCTCCCGACGCGCGCCCCGAGGACCCGGAAGCGCAGGTCGCTCTGGAGCTTGCCGCTGAACTTGAGGCTCACCTCCGCCCGCGCGGCGGAGGAAAGGCCCACCGCAAAGAGCACCACGAGAGCCGCGCGCGCACCCATCGATCCGGTTCGTCGCATGGTTCTCATTCGCTGCGCTGCAGCGCCCGCAGACTGAAGACGTCCTCGCCGAAGCTCGTGTTGAGCTTCCAATCCTTCTGCAGGCACTCGGTCCAGTGGTTCGATCGGCTGTGATCCACCATCTTCATGTACCGGGGCACGCACATGGCTTGCTGGCACTGGTAGTCGCGTCGCACCTCGGTCTTGATGTGGGTCCCCCGCGCGTTGAAGTACTTCAGCTCCTCGGGGTAGGCGTCGGACTTGCGCAGCGTGAACTCGATCTTCCCGTAGGGGGAGATCTGCCCGGCCCGCAGCGTGGCCCGCAGGCGCACCTGCGTCTTCGTCTCGCCGAGGAACTCGGCGTGGTAGAGGTCCCCGTAGGTCGGCGTGGACATGTCGTCGTAGTTGTAGTCGGCGCCGAAGAGCGACTGGTCGCGCACGTGCGTCGCGATGCGGCGGATCTTCTTGTAGGCCGGCAGGTAGACGTACATCTGCGTGCGCGAGAGGGAGAGGATCTTCGTCCCCTTCACGTCCCCCGGATAGAGCAGTTCCATGTGCCGCCTGCCCCCGCGCACGTGCACGCGGATGCCGATGCGCCGGGGCTCACCCGCCGGGGCCTGGATCACCATCTCCGTCAGCATCTCCTGGTCTCTGGGGCGACTGAGCGCCTGGTCCAGCTTCTTCAGCCAGCTCTCGCCCTTCGCATCGGCGAACACGGAGGTCGCCGTGAGCGAGAGCGCACACGCAAGGGGCCACGCAGGCCATCGTCCGGTCATCTGTCCTCCAGGGGGGCAAGGTCTGCATCCGGCAACCGCGCCAGGCGCCGCTCGCGCGCGCCGAGCTCGTAGCGCGAACGGCGCGCCAGCGCGGGAATGGTGAGGAAGGTGGCCACGGCCGCCACGAGCATCGCCGCCGCCGTGAGGCCGCCCAGGTTTCTGACCGGCACGGCCTCGCCCAGGGTCAAGACGCCGAAGCCGGCGCCTACCATCAGCGCGTTGGCGATGATCGAGGGCCCCGCGTGGCGGACCGCGCGGCTGGCCGCGGCGCTCATCGGCTCGTCCTCGCGCGCCTTCCAGGCGCCGAGCAGGTGCACCGCGTAGTCCACCCCCTGGCCCAGCGTGAGAGACGCCAGCATCGCCGTGCCGATGTCGAGGTGGATGCCGAACAGCCCCATGCCGCCGTAGATCGCGATCAGGGTCACGAGGGTGGGGACGCTGAGCAGGAGCCCGGTGCTCACCGAGCGGAACATGAGCGTCATGAGCACGACCACGAGGGCCAACGCCGAACCGAGGCTCATGAGCTGATTGCGAACGGCGCTGCGAGACATGCTGCGGTGGAGCACCGGCACCCCCGAGACGGCGACCTGGAGCGTTCCGGCAGCCGCGCCTCGCGCCGGCAGCAGCACCTGCGGAGCCTCGAAATCGAGGAGCGCGGCAGCCAGGTGCTCGCGCGCCAGCGGCCCCTCCGGGCCCGACGGAAGCCCGGCGTCGAGGAGCCGCAGGAAGGCGTCCACCTGCGCCTTCGCGCGCGCCCCGCGCCACTGCTCGGCGAGGGGCGTCTCGAGCGACAGGGCCAGGTCCTCGGCCTGCTGGGCCAGCGAGAGCGGCTCGAGGACGCGGCGAAGCGCTCGCACGAGCGCCTCGCGAGACGGCGCAGGCCCGAGCGTCGCCGCAGCCTGGGCCACGTCCCGCGCGGCGTCGTCGCTCCCCGAGGCGGGGGGGAGCGGCACCGCGCACTCCTCGGAGCGGAGGAAGGCGACCAGGGCCGGCAGCACGCTCTCGGGGGAGAGCTTCACCTCGCGCGGTGGGAGCACGGCGAGGAGCTGCTCTTCCTGGACCGGCGAGAGCGGGACGCCCGCCCCCTTCAGCACGGCGAGCAGCCGATCGCGCACCATGAGGCGCCGTCGCTCGCGGGCCTCGCCTCCGCGCGGCCCGGTCACCGATTCGACCGCATAGGCGGCCGGAAGGAGGGCCGGGATGGTGCGCTCGTAGTCGGAGAGCACCTGCTCGAGCTTCTCGGCGCGGTAGCCGCTCAGCTTCACCTGGAGCAGGGCCCGACGCCGGTCGGCCGTCACGAGCTGCGCCAGCGCGGGGTCCGCTCCGATGAGCGCCGTCAGGAGCTGGAGCTTGTTCCGGTCGAGCGGCAGGCGGCGCTGGCTATCCATCGCCTCGTTGCCGCGCGCCATGGCGTCCCCGATGTGCATGACCTGCGACACGTCGGAACGCAGCACGAGCCGGTCGCCGAGCCACTGGAGCTCGCGCAGGACCCACGGGTTCGTCATGTCGCCCGAGAGCTCCACCTGGAGGAACTGCGACCCGCCGAAGTGGCGACGGAGGAACTGTTCGGCCTGGTCGGGCGAGCTCCCCGGGTTGAAGAGGTACGAGATCTCGACGTGCGTGTTGACGCGGGAGACAAGGTACCCGCCGAGGGCGGCGAAGAGGAGCACCCCGCCCGCGACGAGCCCGCGCTGGCGGCCGCAGACGAGGGTGATTCGCTCGAGAGTGCGCTGCCCGAAGGAGGTGCTCGGGTCGCGCCTCTTCTTCGGTCGCGCGAGCACGAGCACCGCCGGCACGAAGGTCAGCGCGAGGAGCAGCGACGCCGTGACGCCGAGGGCCGTGAAGAGCCCGAAGGCGCGCATCGGCCGCAGGTCCATCGAGAGGAACGAGAGGATACCGAGGACCGTGGTGAGCCCCGCGGTAATCACCGGGACGCCAACCGCGCGCATGGCGCTCTGCACGGCGTCCTCGGGGGCCTGGTGCTGCGCGTAGCGATAGTAGCTCCCGAGCACGTGCACGCCGTAGGCGCTTCCCACGGCGAAGAGGATCACCGGCATCGAGCTGAGCACGAGGTTCAGCTTCACGTCGAAGGCCACCATGAGCCCGAGGGCGAAGATCACGCCGAACGCGGCGGAGAAGATGGTGATCAAGGTCCCGAGCCAGTCGCGGAAGGCCAGCATCGAGACGAGGAGCATCGCAGCCACGGCCCAGGGCATGAGCCGCCGGAGGTCCTTCTGGATCAGGTCGTAGATGTAGCTGTGGATGAACGGGGTCCCGCCCCAGTACTTGCGTTCGGTCGAGAAGACGCGCGTGACGCGCTCGCGGATCTGCTCCGCGACCCGCCGCTGGTCCACCCCCGGGCGGAGAAAGCAGTAGATGAGCACCGCGTCGCCTCGGGGAGAGATCACGTTGCCGACGAGGTAGTCCGCCACCATCACGCGCCGACGAAAGGCGGCGAGCGCCTCGGGAGTGGCGGGGACCTCGCCGAGGAGCTCGCTCGTGACGATGCCCCCCTTCACCGGGTCGGGCACGAAGTCCACCACGTTGGCCAGGCTCAGGGCGTGGTCGACTCCGGCCGTCTCCTTCACCTCGCGCGTGGCCGCCTTGAGGCGGGTCAGGAACGGCGTGGAGAAGACCTCCGGCGATTCGACGCCCACGAGCGCCACGTCGAGTCCGCCGAAGCGCTTGCCGAGCTCGCGGAAGCGCTGGATGTCCGGGTCGCGCTGGGAGAGGAAGGCGAGAAGATCGTCCTCCCGCACGACGCGCGAGGAGAGCCAGGCGCAGACGCCGGCCACACCGAGCACCACGACCACGGTGACCCAGGCCACGCGCCGTCGCGCGAAGAAGCGTGCTAAGCGATCGATCACGGGTGAGTTCTAATCCCAGAGCGACGCGAGATCACGTCCCATCTCTTTCGTCCTTGATGCGGCGCAGATACTCCTCGGCCTCCTTGCGCCAGCGCGCCTCGAGCTCACCCCCGCGCGCGTGGCGCAGCGCCCGCCGCAGCTCGGCCTCGGCCTTGTCGTACTGCTCGTCGTGAAAGTACGCCTGCCCGAGGAAGATGCGCGTGAGGGAACGGGGCGAGATCGTCACCGCCCGCTCGAGGAGCTCCACAGCCTTCTCCGTGTTGCCCACGCTGACGGGCCAGGCCGGCGCCGTCAGATAGACCTTGCCGAGCAAGACGAGCGGGCCACCTTGATCGTAGCGCTCGTCGAGATCGCGCGCGCGATGTCCGGCATCGACGAGCGGCTTGATGAGAGCCCGCTTCTGCGACGCCTCGGCCATCTTCGCCAGGTTGAGCGCCTCGTAGTAGTGCCCTTCGACGCGCAGCGAGCGCAGCCGCGCGGCCTGCTGGGCGTAGTCCAGCCCCTCGGCCGCCTGGCTCATCACGGCGCGCCGATTCTCCAGGCAGTCGGCGAGGAGGAAGTGCGCGCGCGCGAGCCGCCAGTACACCTCGAAGAGCTCCGGGTAGTAGAGGAGCGACTTCTGCAGCGCGGCGACGGCGCGATCGATCGCCACGGGGTCCCGGGGGCGCGGCGCGAGAATCTGGTCCGCGAGACGCACCAAGGCCTCCGGCTCGTCGGGAAGACCTACGAAGTGCCTCGCCTGCGGAATGTGGTGCGGCACGACGGGCGGGCAGCACGACGCGACGGCCAGAGCGAACAGGGCGATCCCCGCGCGACCGGACGGAGCTCCCCGGATGGGGTTCGAGGCGGACAAACTCTGCTTACTGTAGGGAAAAGCCTGGCCTAGCTCAAGTAATGCCCGCCGCGGCTACTTCCGGGGCCGCGCCGAGGATTCGGCGTGCCGGGTACGCGTGGCCCGCCCGAGGGGTCGGCTCCCGGCGGCGGGGAACTGCCAGCGCGTCACGCGGTCCCCTTTGAAGAGCGCGACCGAGATGGGCGACGCCGCGCCCCCGTCGGCCGACGCGCGGCTCAGCACCACGCGCGCTCCGTCGGTGCCGGGCGCCGCGAGCTGCCGCAGCACCCGCGCCAGCGCGAGCTCGGGGCCGGTGAGCTTCTCGCGCGAGGTGGGAAGGCCCCAGCCGTTGAAGACCCAGCGCACGGCGCCGCTCTGCCGCAGCCAGACCTGCGCCCAGTCGGCCTCGTCGTTCACGTTCTTCACGTGGACCTCGCCGCCGTCGTGCCCGCGGCTGACGTCGAACTCCCGCCAGCTGTTGCCGCGGCGAACCTCCATGCGATAGACGTTCTCCTTCGTCTGACTCACCTTGATCTCGAGGCGGTCGAGCTCCGTCCCGGCGAGCCAGCTCGCGGCCTGCTGCGCGGCGCGCGACGGAGTGGCCCCGGCGGAACCCGCGGTCGCGACCCAGCCGAGCACGAGCATTCCAAACAACGTGAAGGTCTTCATGAGCGGTTTCTCCCGAGCGGCCACCGCCCGGCAACACAGCAAGAGCGAGGCCAGGCCGCGCGACGCCGGCGCACGGCCACCCGGTCGAGATTCCGCGCGGTTGACGGCGGCCCGCGCAGCCG
This sequence comes from Deltaproteobacteria bacterium, assembly GCA_020848905.1. NCBI lineage: Bacteria > Pseudomonadati > Myxococcota > Myxococcia > Deltaproteobacteria bacterium. Next base: position 91,062 of record JADLHG010000069.1, on the reverse strand, counting down.
CCGGAGACCATCCCCTGACCCGAGTGGCCAGCACACGGCCGTGGGCAAAGCCGCCTTCGATCGATGGGGCGAGAACCTGGAGCCCCCGCGCGCGGAGTAGTATGGTCGAAAGAGCCTGACGGTCGGGCGTCGGTCGTGTCACTGGCATGAAAGCTGCGCTGTACGATCCCGCCCTCGGGGAGCCGAGGCCCTCCGAGCCGTCGGCCGGGAGGAAACCGACCCGTCGACGCGCGGTCGTGGCCCTGCTGTGCGCGCTCGGCGGCGCCGCCAGCCTGCAGGGCTGTACTCGCGCCCCCTCGCCTTTCACCTGCAGCGCCACCCGGCAGTGCGAGGGGTCCGGGGGGACGGGCACCTGCGAGCCCACGGGCTATTGCAGCTTTCCGGACCCCGGCTGCCCGAGCGGGCGCCGCTACGGCGCGCACGGCCCGGCCGACCTGTCGAGCGCCTGCACCACGCCGCTCGTGGTGGACGCCTCGTTCGGAGACGGAGCCCGTCTCGATGGGGCGGTTCGCGACGGCTCGGCGGGCGAGCACGCAGCTCAGGACGGAGCCCCCGCGCCCTGGTGGGACAAGACCTATCGCTACCGGAAGACCGTGTACGTCGCGCGCGGCGTCTCGAAATCGACGCTGATGGATTTTCCCGTGCTCGTGGCCCTGCCGGCCGACCCCGATCTGAAGGCGCACCTCGCCACGCCTGCGGGGCTCCGCTTCGTCGGACCAGACCAGAGGACCGTCTACGCGCACGAGGTGGAGCGCTGGGTCAAGGAGCAGGGGACCTTGTTCGCCTGGGTCAAGGTGCCGCGGCTCGAGGCCGGGGTCATGAACACCTTCTACCTCTACTTCGGATACACGGGGTCTGGGCCGCCCCCCGGGCCGCCCCCTCCGCCGGAGGTATGGCCCGACTACCGCGCGGTGCTGCACCTCTCGGACGCCGCCGCGAGCGTGCTCACAAACAGCGCCCCCGGCGGCTACACCGCGCTGGGCCGCGGCCCCCTCACCGAGCTGCCCGGTCCCGCCGCCTCCGCCGCGGGCTTCGACGCGGCGGCGGACACCGTCGAGCTCACGGGCGTCCAGAGTGTCCTCGCCAGCGCGACGAGCTTCACCCTCTCCTTCTGGCTCTACGCGGACTACCCGTCGGACGAGGCGGTGCGGACCGCAGGAGAGCCGCTCGTCCTCGAGCAGTGGGAGAGCCTCCGCGCCGGGCGCCTCATCCGCCGAACGGGCGACAGCCCCGGGCTGCTCATCTTCCAGGTCGACCTGCGCACGAGCACCAGAACCGAGTTCGTGCAGCTCCCCGTGGAGCGGCAGCGCTGGACGCACCTCGCGCTCACCTTCGACGGCACGAACCTGTACGGCTACGCGAACGCGGTCGCCGCGTATTCGGCGTCACTTCCCGGCGCGCGACTCAGCGCCGGCGTGACGGGCCTCCTCACGCTGGGAATGACCGCCACCGGCGGTGCGTCGTTCAACGGGCGGATCGACGAGCTGCGCCTGGGTCCTGGTGCGAAGTCCGCGCAATGGATCGCCGCCGAGCGCGCGGTGGTGGCCTCGCCCCAGCCGGCCGTGACCGTCTCGCCGCTCGAGGAGCGACCCCCGCTGTAGGGGCTCGGCAAGACCCCCTACTTCAACCCGTGGCGCCAGAGCAGTCGATAGAAGTGCGAGCGATCCACTCCGGCAGCGCGCGCGGCGGCCGAGGCGTTTCCCCCGTGCGCTCGGAGCTGCCCTTCGAGGTAGCGGCGCTCGAACTCGGCCACCCACGCCTCGCGAGCCGACGAGAGCGGCTGGTCGAGGCGCGCCGCGTCCCCCGGTAGCGGGCGCTCCGCGATGGGAGCCGCGTGGCCCTCGAGGACGAGGCACTGCTCCACGTAGTTGCGCAGCTCGCGCACGTTGCCCGGCCACGGAGCGCGCGAGAGCCGGTTCAGGAAGGCCGACGAGCGCAGGTACGGGTACGCGTCGAGGTCGGTGACTCCGAGCTGCGCGAGGATGTCCTCCACGAGCAGCGGAAGATCGTCGGTCCGCTCGCGAAGCGGCGGCAGGTGCACCTGGATCACCGCCAGACGGTAGTACAGGTCCGAGCGAAAGCGCCCCGCGTTGACCTCCGCCCGCAGGTCGCGGTTGGTGGCGGCCACGATCCGCACGTCCACCGGGAAGTAGCGGGTCGCGCCGACCGGCTTGACCTCACGGCGCTCGAGCGCGCGCAGGAGGTGAGGCTGTAGCTCGCGGTCGAGCTCCCCGATCTCGTCGAGAAACAGCGTCCCCCCGTCGGCCGCCACGAGCGCACCTTGTCGGGCCGCGTCGGCCCCGGTGAAGGCGCCGCGTTCGTGCCCCATGAGCTCGCTGGCCAGGAGCTGCGGCGGCAGCGCGCCGCAGTCGAGCACCACGAACGGGCCATGGCGCCGGGCGCTCTCGAGGTGAATGGCCTCGGCCGTGAGCTCCTTGCCCGTCCCCGTCTCCCCCTCGACGAGCACCGTGGAATCGGTCGCCGCCGCGCGTTCGAGGCGCAAAAAGAGCGCGCGCATGGCCAGGGACTGACCCCGCAATCGCCCGAAAGAGGTGCGGTCCGAGGCCGGCACCTGCACCTTGTCCTGCGCGAGCTCGAAGCGCAGCTCGGTACGCCCGACCTGAATCACCGCCCCGTCCTCGGGCGGCGCGCGAAAGACCCGGAGCCCGCTGAGGCGCGTCCCGTTGCGACTACCCAGGTCAGTGAGCACGGGCTGCCCGTTCTCGAGGCGCAGCTCGCAGTGGAAGCGCGACACCGTTCGATCGCTCAGCACCACGTCTGCCGACGGGTGCGTCCCCACGACCATCGCCGCCCCCTCCGAGTGGCGCGCCACGCCCGCGTCGGGTCCCTGCGTCACCACCAGGCGAAAGCGTCGCACCTCGAGCGCGCGGGGTCGGTCGGTCGCGCGCTCCGTCAGGCCCTCCGCGCCGATGCGTTCTCCCGGGTCCTCCGGAGGCGGCTGACGCTCGCGCTTCATCGTCGACCCGCCACGACGTACCGGATCACGCTGCCCACGACGAGCGCGCCCCCCACGGCGAGCGAGACGACCCCGGCGGTGCGCAGCGCTCTCCGGGACGAGAGCGCCTCGTCGTACGCGCCGTAGGTCGGGTACGCCAGGGGATCCACCGCGGCGCTCCCCACACCCACCAGCGCGCCGCCACCGCCGAGCGCCCCCACGCCCAGTCCGAGGAGCAGTCCGCCCCACAGGTCCCTGTACCATCGGCGCCGCGCGGTAGGCCGAACGTCGTCGTCTCGCGGCGGCCGAGGGCTCGGAGCCGGGTCCACCGCGGGGGATGGCGCACTCGCGAGCACCGCCGGGCGCGAGCTGACGAGCGACGGCGGCTCGGCCACCGGAGGAGTCGGAGGTTTCGCGGGCGTCGGCGGAGTCGGCGGTTCGGGCGGGACCAGCGCCTCGCAGCGTTGAATCTGCAGCCGCGCGGCGGCCCGCTGCGAGGCCTTCCGCGCCAGCCGCAGGTAGTCCTTGAAGTGCACGATCGCGCGGTCGCAGTTGCCACGCTTTCGCTCGGCCTGCCCCATCGCGTAGAGGAACTCCGGCCGGCCGTCGAGGGCGAAACCCCTCCGGAAGCTCTGCACCGCCTCGGCGAGTTCGCCTGCCGCGTAGTGGCGCTGTCCAGCGGCCCAGAGCGCGCTGGCTTCTGCACGCGCGGCCGCGGCGCGCTTGGGCGAAACGGCGCCGTGCGCAACGAGCGGGTGCGCGAGGAGCAGTGCCAGGAGCGGCAACCAGAAGCGGCGCATCGACAGCTCACGAGATGATCGAGTGTCGAGGGTACTACGGTGGCGCCACCGACTCCAAATCCCAGGAGGGCTTCTTGGCGGGCGAGGGCCCACGCTTGCGCGCGGCGCCCCGCGGTAGGCCCCGGTTCGGCCGTCCCCGCGGAGGACGGCGCTTCACGTGCGCCTCCGGTGCGACCCCGGCCTCCGCCGCCGCAGGAGACGCGGCCCCCCGCGCGTCCGCAACACCGGCGTCCGGAGCCACCTGGCCGGCGTCCGGCATCGCCGCGCGCGCGTCCGGCGTCACCCCGCCCGCGTCCGGCGTCACCCCGGCCGCATCGTGCGAAGCGCCCACGCTTCGCAGGTCGGCGACCGCCTCTCCTCGCCACGTCCCGCTCGCGACCGGCGCGTTCGCCCGTAGCCGCAAGAGGCCGAAGGTCCCGAGCCCGATCAGGCCCGCAGCCCCTACCCCGAGCGCCACGAGCAGCGCCAGCGGTTTCCGCCGAGGAGGCCACGGCGACCAGCTCAGCTCCTCCGAGTTCTCGCTCGCCGTGGAGAAGTCCGGGTCCTCGAGCGACGCGTCTCCGGGCGACGAGCCTGCCGGCGACGAGTCCGCGGGCGAGACCGGAAGCGGCACGCGCGCGACGGGAGTCAGGGGGCCCGACGGCCGCCGGGGAGACGACGCCGCGCTCTGCGGCGAGACGGCCTTCGATTGCCCCAGCGAGAGCACCTCCTGGAGCGGCAGATCGAGCGTGCTCGTCTGCGCCCAGTGCCGATCCAGGTCGTCCCCGTCGGGGCTGGCGGACCTATAGCTCTCGACCTCCTCGGGAAATTCGGCCTCGACGAAGCTCCGCAGCGTGAGCGAGGTCGGAGAGAGGCGCCTCGCCTGCGCGAGCGCCTCGAGGTCGCGCTCCAGCTCCTGCGCCGAGGCGTAGCGCCGGTCACGGTTCCGCTCGAGGGCGCGCCGGACGATCGGCACGAGGGCCTGTTGCTCCTCGGTGGGGTGCAGCGGTGGATACGGCAGCGGGTCCTCGACCACCAGCTTCATCGATTCGTAGTCGCTCGGTCCCTCGAAGAGCCGCCGCCCGGTGGATAGCTCGGCGAGCAGGATCCCGAGGGCGAAGACGTCGCTGCGCTGGTCGAGGGGGCGCCCGAGGCACTGCTCCGGCGACATGTAGCCGAACTTGCCGCAGAGCGCGCTCTGGCGCGTCTCCGGCGAATCCCGCAGCGCGCGGGCGATGCCGAAGTCGGTGATCTTCACCGCGCCGTCGTAGCTGACGAGCACGTTGGACGGCGAGACGTCGCAGTGCACCAGGCGCAGCGGCGTCCCGTCCCGGTCCACCCGCTCGTGCGCGTAGTGCAGGCCCGCGCAGAGCCCGACGCCGATGGCCAGCGTGACATCGAGAGGAAACGGGCGCGCGTGGCGCTTGACGATCGCGCGCAGGTCCAGGCCCGGCACGAACTCCATCGCGTAGTAGTACTGCCCCTGCTCCTCCCCGACGTCGTAGACCTGGACGATGTTCGAATGGTCGAGCTTGGCCGCGAGCCGCGCCTCGTTGAGGAAGAGGCGCACTACCCGGAGGTCGGCGGCCAGCTCGGAGCGGATGCGCTTGAGGACGACGATCTTCTCGAAGCCCTCGAGTCCGCTCACGCGACCGAGGAAGAGGTCGGCCATGCCCCCGGACGCGAGGTACTTGAGCACCTCATAGCGTCCGAGCCACTCCGGCACGTCCGGCGGTGGGAGCCGAGAGGCAGGGTCCATTGCCCGTAGTTTACAGGTCCTCGCGCTCCCCGTCGCGCGCGAGCTTGAACTGGCGCTAGAACGCTCGGAGCGGAAGCTCCATCGCACGCACCGGCCGCAGCGGTCCGGCGATCCGGGCCGGCGGGTCGAAGTCGATGACGGTCTCGTCGCCGCCGCGCACGCGCGCCGCGGGCTCGGCGCCCTTCGTCCCCGACCGATAGCTCGTCAACTCCGCCTCGAGCGCCTCGAGCTCCTCGGCGGCCAGTAGCGCTCCGCGCTCCGCGAGCAGCTTCTCGATCATCGCCAGTCCGACGGCCGGCAAGCCGCCGCGCTGCCGGTGCCGGCGCACGCACTCGAGCGTCCAGCGCACCTCCGCGCCCAGGTCACGCGCCGCTTGAGCCCGACGCTCTCCGGAGCGGAGCCTCGCGCAAACCGTCACGTCTCGGGGCTGCGTCAGCGTCGTGGGCGTCATGTGCATCCTCCCTCGCCTCGGTTGCGAAGGGATAGAGCAACCGCCATGCCGCGGACGCGTCGGCTGACGCGGCCCGACACCGGGTCCGCATGTGCGCAGAATCCCCCGTTTCGGCCCCCGAGCCCGCCCTCCCACACGCCCCCGTTTCGTGTCCCTGGAGAGAGGTCCCCCGGCGGTCGTCTCGCCCGACGCAACAGCTCGACGCCTTGCGTCACGCGGTCGACTCCGACAGTCCCTGCGGGTAGGCTGCGTCCATGTCGATCCCCGAGCCCCCCCGCCTCTCGCGCCTGGCCTGCATCGCCTGTCACCGCGAGGCCCCCGTCGACACGGCCCAGTTCGCCTGCCCCGGCTGCGGCGACCTGCTGGTCGTAGAGCACGATCTGGCCGCGCTGAAGCGGCGGCACCCGGACCTGAAGGCCCGCTTCGCCGCGCGGCTCGGCGAGCTCCGGCCCCCCTACGCGTCGGGGGTGTGGCGCTACCACGAGCTCGTGCTCCCCGACTTGCCACGGGAGGCCATCGTCACGCTCCCCGAAGGCCACACGCCGCTCTACCGGCGCGCGGCCCTCGAGCGCTTCGTCGGCGCGAGCACCGTCTACCTGAAGCACGAGGGCGAGAACCCGACCCTCTCCTTCAAGGACCGGGGCATGACCTCCGGCGTGTCGTGGGCGCGGCACGTCGGCGCCCGGCGCCTGGCCTGCGCATCCACGGGAGATACCTCCGCCGCGCTCGCGGCCTACGCGGCGGCCGCCGAGCTCCCCGGAATCGTGCTCCTGCCGCACGAGAAGGTCAGCGTCGAGCAGCTCGCGCAACCCATCGCCTACGGCGCCCGCGTGCTGGCGCTCGACACGGATTTCGACGGCTGCATGGCCCTCGTGAAGCAGCTCACCGCCGACGGGTCGATCTACCTGCTGAACTCGATGAACCCCTTCCGCATCGAGGGGCAGAAAACGATCGGCTTCGAGACCCTGCACCAGCTCGACTGGCAGGTGCCCGACTGGTTCGTCATCCCCGTGGGCAACGCGGGGAACCTCAGCGCCCTCGGCAAGGGCCTGCTCGAGCTTCACGCCCTCGGCCTCATCGACCGGCTCCCTCGCCTCGCCGGCGCCCAGGCGCAGGCCGCCGACCCCTTCTTCCGCGCCTACGCCCAGGGCTTCCGCGACCGCGTGCGCCTGACGGCCGCGCCCACCATCGCCTCCGCGATCCGCATCGGAGATCCCGTCTCCTACGACAAGGCGCGCGACGTCGTGCAGCGCCTCGACGGAGTCGTCACCGAGGTCACCGACGACGAGGCGCTCGAGGCCGTGGTCGCCGCGGGAGCCGCGGGAGTGCACGTCTGCCCCAACTCGGGCGTGGCGCTGGCTGGCGCGCGCCGGCTCCGCCGGGAGGGGGTCATCCCCGCGAGCGCCTCGGTGGTGGTGATCGCCACCGCCCACGGCAGCAAGTTCTCCAGCACCACCCTCCCCTACTTCACCGGGGCCCTGGGCGCAGCGCCTCGAAACGCTCCCCACCGTCTACCCGCCACCCTCGAGGCCGTGCGAGCGGCGCTCCGCTGAAGGCACGCCGCCTCAAGCCACCACGAATTGACGGGCGAGGGCGCGGCCGCTATTTTCGCCGGGACCTGAGCCGGGCCCTGACCTAGACGCCGCGAACGTTTGAAGCGCCTCGCGCACCCTATTAATGGATCGACGCATGAAGACTGCTCAGCAGGGATGGGCCCTCGCCGCCAAGCGCGCGGTGGACGTGGCGCTCGCCGGCACCGCGCTCGGCGTCACCGCCCCGGTGATGCTCGGCGTGGCCGCCGCGATCCGCCTGAGCATGGGGAGCCCCGTGCTCTTCCGCCAGCGCCGGCCGGGCCGGGCCGGCGAGATCTTCCTCGCGTACAAGTTCCGCACGATGCGCGAGGCCATGGGCCCCGACGGACGGGCGCTGCCCGATGCCGAGCGTCTCACGAGCGTCGGCCGCTTCGTGCGCCGCACGAGTCTCGACGAGCTCCCCCAGCTCCTGAACGTGCTCAAGGGGGAGATGAGCCTCGTCGGCCCGCGCCCGCTGCTCGTGAGCTACCTCGACCGCTACAGCGCCGAGCAGGCCCGCCGCCACGACGTGCTCCCCGGGATCACCGGCTGGGCGCAGGTGAACGGCCGGAACGCGACCACCTGGGACGAGCGCTTCGCCCACGACCTCTGGTACGTGGACCACTGGTCCCTCGGCCTCGACCTGAAGATCCTGGCCCTCACGGTCTGGAAGGTGCTGCGCGGCGACGGGGTGAGCCAGGAGGGCCACGCGACCATGCCCGAGTTCCAGGGGCAGCCGAGCCCTCCGCCGGCCGACCCGGTGCGCCCCGCGAACCCGCGCCCCCAGCTGCGGCCGCTCCCCAACTGATCGGCGTGCGAACCCACCCCTCATGAAGATCCTCGTCGTCCACCAGCACTACCTTTCTCCCGGCGCCCCCGGCGGCTCGCGCTTCAACGAGTTCGCACGCCTCTGGCAGGAGGCCGGCCACGAGGTCACCGTCGTCGCCGGGACGCTGAACTACGCCACGGGCGAGACCCCCGAGGCCTACCGCGGACGCTGGGTCACCAAGGAGCAGGACGGCGCGACCACCGTCCTGCGCGCGCACGTGCCCGGCAGCTACTCGAAGGGCACCCTCGGGCGCATGTGGGCCTTCTTCGGCTTCACCCTCTCGGCCTCCACCGCCGCGCTGCTGGCCGGCAAGCACGACGTGGTCATTGCCACCTCGCCTCCGCTGATCACCGTGATCCCGGGCTGGATGGCCGCACACCTGCACCTCCGCCCCGTCCCCTGGGTCTTCGAGGTGCGCGACCTCTGGCCCGAGAGCGCCGTGACCACGGGCGTGCTCAGCGCGAGCTCCCCGATCACCAAGATCCTCTCGCTGCTCGAACGCTTCGCCTGCGCGAGCGCCGACGCGGTGAACGTGCTCACGCCGGCCTTCGCGGACAATATCGTCGAGCGCGGGCTCGCCCCGCGCGACAAGCTCTGCCAGGTCACGAACGGCGCGGACATCGAGCTGTTCCAGCCGCGGCCGCGCGACAACGAGGTGCGCCGCTCCCTCGGCTGGGGGGACCGCACCGTCGTGATGTACGCCGGGGCCCACGGGCGGGCGAACGCCCTCGGCCAGCTCATCGACACCGCCGAGCGCCTCGCGAACCGGCCCGACATCCTCCTCGCCTGCGTGGGCGACGGTCCCGAGCGCAAGGAGCTCGAGGCCGAGACGCGGCGTCGCGGCGTGACGAACCTCGTCTTCTACGGGCCGCAGCCCAAGCAGCGCATGGCCGACTTCGTCAACGCCTGCGACATCGGCGCCGCCGTGCTGCAGAACAACCCGACCTTCCGCACCGTCTATCCGAACAAGGTCTTCGACTACATGGCCTGCGAGCGACCGAGCCTGCTCGCCATCGACGGAATCGCCCGCCGGCTGGTCTGCGACGAGGCGCAGGCCGGTCTCTTCGCCGAGCCCGAAAACCCCGACGCCATCGCCGAGGCCATCCGGCAGCTCGCCGACCATCCCGAGGAGCGCGCGCGCCTCGGTGAGAACGGCCGCCGCTGGGTGCTGGCCAACGCCACGCGCGACTCGCTCGCCCGCCGTTACCTCGACGTGCTCGCGCGTCTGACCGTGCCCTCCTAGGCGCCGCCCGGCCTCCCCGTGTTCTTCGTCCTCTCCAAGACCGCCGGGCTGCTCGTCTCGCCGATGAGCCTGTGCTCGGTGCTCCTCGCCATTTCCGGCGTGCTCCGCCTCCTCCGGCGTCGGCCGCGCCTGCAGCGGTGGCTGGCCATCGGCGCCATTGCCCAGCTGCTCTTCTTTTCCACCGGCCTGGCTAGCCACCTGCTGCTCATCCCCCTAGAGAACCGCTACGCCCCTCCCGCGACCCTGCCGACGCCTCCAGGCGCGATCGTCATGCTCACAGGGATGGCCGAGCCCCGCGCGGGGTCGTACGACCTCAGCGACCCCGCCGATCGCTTCGTCGAGACACTCCGCCTAGCCCGGCGGTACCCCCGGGCACGGATCCTTCTCGTCGGCGGCTCGAGCCAGATCATCGGAGACAGCTACCGCGAGTCCGAGCTCCTCGGCCGGCTGGCCCTCGATCTCGGCCTCGAGAAGGAGCGCCTTGTCCTCGAGCGACGCTCGAGAAATACCCACGAGAACGCCGAAAACGCCGTGCGGCTCCTCCTCCCGAGCGACCGCCCCTTCCTGCTCGTCACCTCCGCCTCGCACATGCCCCGCGCCATGGGCTGCTTCCGCCGCGCTGGCGTCGAGCCCATCGCGTGGCCCGTCGACGTGCGCCACAGCTCGCTCCGCGTCAAGAGCCTCCTGCCGAACGAGCACGACCTCGGGAACAGCGAGGCTGCGCTGCGCGAGTACGTGGGCCTCGTGACCTACTGGCTGGCTGGCTATCTCTCGTTCTGAGACCGGAGGAATTGCCCCTTCCCCCTTCGTATTTTCTTTGAACGGCTGTTGACAGCGCGGACACCTATCGTCTAGCTTCCGGGGGTCGTCCGCCGGGCGCAGGCTCCTCCACGGGGTCCTCGCCGGCGGTGGCCCCTGGCAACCTCGTAGTACGAGTCGACGGAACTGGCGCCGGAGCCTCGGCGCCGCCACGGTGCTGGTGCTCGTGAGAAGTCCGGTGCCTACCGACATCTCCTCGGCCAGCGGCCCGGCACCCCGCCCGTCCGCGTCAGCGTCCCGCACCTCCTCGCGCAGCGCGCGTGGCCGTGCCTCGACCGGCATCGCCTCGCGCCCCACGAGCCCTTGGCTCTGGCTGGCTCCCGCGACGATGTTCGGGGGCTACCTTCTCACAGAGCATCTCTTCCGCGACCACGCCTTCGACTACCTCTTCTGGATGCTCCTGGCGGCGATGAGCGCCGGGAGCATCGTCCTGCACGTGCGCCACTGGCCACGGCAATGCCTGCCACTGGTCGCGCTCCTTGGCCTCTTCGTCGTCGGCTACTACGTGCAGTTCTACTGGTCCGCCCTCGTCCCGGAGACTATCAGCGTCGAGATCCATTGGGACACGGAGCGAGCAGCGAGAAATCAGGCCGTGCTCCTGGAGGTCTACCGCTTGCTCGGCCTTTCCTTCTTGGCCTTCGCGATCGCGGTCCCGGCGGCACTCTTTCTCTTCCCACCGCGCTGCGGTGACGCGCCGCTACCAAAGACCCCGCCGCCGCACCGGGAGCGCGCGAGCCTCGCCCGGGTGTTGCTCTTCGTCGTCCCCCCTGGCGCCGTTTTCACGGGGCTCACCATGCACGTTTTTGGCGTCTCCGTAGCGGGCCGCGAGAGCGTCTATTTGCCCTTCCATCTCTCGGGGCTCCTGCACTACCTGCACGCCTTCGTCCTTCCGGCCCTGCTCCTCACGGCCATCTGGCTGAGCGAAGAGGCGGGGGCCAAATCGCGCGGCACGCTCGGCCGCATCGCGATGATCGTCCACGGCGCGGCGACGGCGCTCCTCCGCGCCAGCCGCGGCACCCTGCTCTCCTTCATCACTCTCCTCTTCATCCTCGATCTGACCTCGCGCCGGCTGCACGCCCGTCGGCTGCTGCCCGTCCTGGGCTTCGTGCTCATCTCCGGCCTCCTTTGGCCGTTCTTCACCGCCTATCGGGTCGCTCGCGCCGACTTTCCCGGCGAAGGCGTCGGCTTCGCGCTTTCCCACGGCTTTGACGCGCTCGGTGAAGGGCGCGAGGACACGATGAGCAACACCCTCCTCAACGGTCTCGAGAACATGATTCGGCGTATCGGAAACATCTACTCTCTGATGATCCTCGTTTGGGTCAAGCCCGAGCCCATCGGACTGCACAACGTCTTCCTCCACGGCGCCGAACCCACGCGCGTGCTCACCGTCGAGGTCCTCGGCTTCCCTCGCGATGCACCACACAACTCGGCCGCTTCGCTGCCCGGCTGGTTCTACCTCGTAGGCGGTGAGCCGCTGGTCATCCTTGGCATGGCCCTCTTCGTCTTCTCGGTCTGGGTCGCCTGGGCGGCCATCGGGCGCTTTCGCTTCACCACGCTTCCCGTCGGGCAGGCGATGTCCCTCTTCTGGCTGGCCCACGTGGCCCCAGACGGAGTGCTCGACCGGTGGATCCTCTGGCCGTTGACGCTCTTCGCTTCGGTGGTGATCCCCGAGCTCGTGCTTCGCACCTGGCTCCGGGGCAGTCCCGCGCGTCATCGAGCCCAGGGAGCGCCTTGGCCAGGCAAGCTCGAGGAGGCGCCCCGCAGTCATGGATGATCCACGTCGCAACGAGGACGCGGGCATGGATCTCTCCTCCGCCACGCGTCACTGGAGCTCCGAGCTCGTGCGCTGGCACTCGCCGCTCTACAAGCGGCTAGCCTACGCCGTCGGCGCGCCCCTCCTCGATGTCCACGCGCGACGCTTCCTCTCGGCGCGCACCCTCGCGCTCCCCCGGCTCGGTCGCGTCTACACGCAGCGCGGCTTTCCGCTCGAAGCCCGACGAACCTGGGCCGCGCGCTACCTGCAGCCGCGCGGCAAGCGGTTGCTTGTGCTCGGCACCGGGAGCGGGTGGGACCTCCTCACGTGGCTCTGGCTCGGACCTCGAAGCCTGATCGGCGTCGACGGCGTCTCGTTCCGCACCTCGTGGGGAGAAATCCAGGGCTGGCTCGCAAATTGGCCCATCGTCACCCCCGAGGTCTCCTTTGCCCAAGCCGACCTCGGCGCGCTGCCGCTCGCCGCGGAGAGCGTCGATGGCGTCGTCAGCGACTCGGTCTTCGAGCACTGCCGCGACCTGCGCGGCGTGCTCCTCGAGGCTTGCCGCGTGCTCCGCCCGGGAGGTCACATCTACGCCGCGTACGGGCCGCTGTGGAGCTGTTTCGGCGGGGACCACTTCTCGGGCCGCGGCGGCCTGGCCTACGGCTATCAGCACCTCGCAGCCACGGCCCCAGAATACGCCCGCTACGTGCAAGCACACCTCCGGCCTGAGGAGGACGCACAGACGGGGCCGCGCTACGTCGCCCTGGATCTCTTCAGCCGGATCGACACGCGTGGCTACCTCGCGCTCTACGAGGAGCTCGGTCTCGAGATGCTCGAGCTCCGCCTTGGACTCTCCTCCGAAGCGCTCGCCTTTCGGCGCGCCTTCCCGGAGGGCGTGCGGGAGCTCTGCCGGCGCCACCCCGCGCGCGATCCCGACGACCTCGTGGTGCAAATCCACTTCGTCGTGCTGCGCAAGCCCGTGATGTGGAGACCCCCATGCGCCTCGTGATCGCATCGCCTGAGCCGCCCTTCCCACACGCGAACGCCACCCGGCTGAAGGTGGCGCACCTCATCGCGGGACTCGCCCAGCGCCACGAGATTCACCTGCGTAGCTTCTGTGCACCCGAGGAGTCACGGGCGGCAGAGGCCGTCACCTGGGCCCTCGACCACGGCTGCAGCAGCGCGCGGATCACGCCCTGGACCCGTGACCCGTGGCGCGCTCCGGCGATCGCGCACGCCGCGCTCGGAGTACGACCGCACACCTTGCGCAAATACCGCGTCGCGGCCGCGCGCGATGAGCTCCGCGAGCTCGTGCGCCGCACCCCGATGGATCTCGTCCACCTCGACATCAACATGAGCGAGCTCAGGAGCTGCTTGACCGGTTCGGAGGCCACCGTGATCTCGCCCAGCGACTCCTTCACGCGGCTCCTCCTGAGCGGCGCCCGTCGCGCGCCGAACCTCGGCCGCCGCGCCTACTACCTCGCACAGGCCTCCAAGTTCGCCTGGCTCGAACTGCGCGAGTACCCACGGTTCACGAAGTGTCACGTCGTCTCGGCTCCCGAAGCACGGTTCCTCGAGAGCCTGAGCCCCGGAGCCGACGTGGCCGTCGTGCCGATTGGCGTGCGTGTGCCCCCGCACATTCCCGACGAAGCCGAGCGCGCCCCCGACCACGCGATCTCCCTCGCGGGGCAGCTCAGCAATCCCTACACCCTGGACGGGATCAGCTGGTTCCTGGGCAAGGTCTGGCCGCGGGTGCGCGCCGCGGAGCCCCAGCTCGAGCTCCGTCTCCTCGGTCACGCGCCGCCCGCGAAGCTCGCGCATCTCGCCGCTCGCACGGTCGGCGTGAAGCTCGTCGGCTACGTCGAGGATCTCGGAACGGAGCTCAGACGCACCTTGCTCTGCGTCTGTCCCCTCCTCTCCGGCGCCGGTCTGAAGACGCGCGCCCTCGAAGCGTTGGCCGAAGGCGTACCCCTCGTCACCACCTCTGTCGGTGCGGAGGGCATCGCCGCTCGACCCGGCCGGCACCTGCGTGTCGCGGACACCCCCGCCACCTTCGCCGCGGCGGTCCTCGAGCTTCTCCACAACCCTGTTGAGCGACGGCTGCTCGCCGTTGCCGCCCACGACCTGGCGGCCACCACCTACACCTGGCGCCGATTTGCCGAGGGGATGGAGGGGCTCTACCTAGCAGCCCTGGCGAAACGCCGCGCCGCGATGAACCGCGCGACGATCCCCGGAGGCGCGAGACCATGAGGTACTCATTCAACGCCCTGCTGCTCGTGCCGCGGTCGACGGGCATGCGCACCCAGATGCTCGGCACCCTCCAGGGCCTGCGCGACCTCGACGGCGACGATGAATGGGTCGTCTTCCTGCGCCCGGGCCTTCGCGACGCACTGCCGCTACCTCAATGGGACCGCTGCAAGTACGTGGAGATCCCCGAGGCGCGCACCCTCCCCGGCCGCCTCTGGGTGGAACTCTACGGCCTTCCCGCCTACGAGCGACGCGCCGGCATCGACGTCTCGTACAGCCCGACCATCTACCTGCCGCTCGCGCCTCCACGACCCGCGGCCTTCACGGTGGTGGACTTCTGCTGGCTGCGAGCCCCCCAGGGCTACAGCCGGGCTCAGCTTCTTTCCTACCATTTGCGATTCCAGTCGTCGCTGTTGAATACCTGCGCAGTGGCTACTCTGACGGAAACCGTGCGCGAGGAGCTTCTCACCCGCTTCGAAGTGCCGCGACAGCTCCCCTGCGCCGCCACCCTCTCGGGGGTGGACCCGAGCTTCTTTCGCCCCCCGCCACCGGAGACCGCCCAGGCGCTCCGGCAGCGGCTCGGCCTTCCCGCGTCGGACCGCCTCCTCCTTGGCTCGGGTGGAACCAATCCGCGCAAGAATGTCACTACGCTCGTTCGAGCCTTCGCCCGCCTACCTCGGGCGCTGCGGAGGCAGACACACCTCGTGATTCCCGGGCCGCGCGAGCCCCGGGCCGAGCAGCGCCTGCTCGCCCCGCTGTCCGACGAGGTGCGCTCGCGCATCCACTTCACCGGGTTCCTCCCGGCCAACGAAGCCGTCGCCCTCCACGGCCTAGCGGATCTCTTCGCCTTCCCCACGCTCGACGAGGGTCTCGGCCTTCCCGCCCTCGAGGCGCAGGCAGCGGGCCTGCCGACCATCCTGAGCGACATCCCGGTACTCCGCGAAGTCGGAGGCCCATCTGCGGTGTATGCACCGCCGACGGAGGTCGACGCCTGGACCGCAGCCATCGCCAGCGCCTTCGACGACGACGCGCAGCTCGCGCGCCGCGCAGACAACGGGCGACGCTGGGCCAGCGCTTTCACCTGGAAGTCCGTTGCGGACCGTATCGTGAGCCTGCTTCGACAGGTCTCCACCGCCCGAGGATGACGAAAGACCCATGACGCCGCCCAAAGTCCTCTTCGTCACGACCGTAGATACGACACTCGTCAGCTTCCTCCTGCCCTACGTGCGGGACCTCAGGCAGCGCGGGTTTCGCGTGGAGGCGGCGACCTGCCTGACGCGGCATGGCAGCTCTCTCGCACGCGAGCTGGACGCCCTGCACGACCTCCCCTTCACGCGCTCGCCGCTCAAGCTCAACAACCTACGCGCTCTCCGGGCGCTCGCCGCGCTGCTTCGCGAGGAGCACTATCACCTCGTGCACTGTCACACTCCCACCGCCAGCTTTCTCGCGCGGCTGGCGCCACGTCCGGCGCGGACGCGCATGCTCTATACCGCCCACGGCTTTCATTTTCACCCTCAGGGCACGCACCTCGCCAACTGGACCTACGCAATCCTCGAACGGCTCGCCGCTCAGCGGAGCGACGCCGTCATCGTGATCAACGAGGAGGACGCGAGGGCCGCCGTGGACCACCGCATCGTCGCGCGCGAGCGGCTCTGTCGCATGCACGGCATCGGCGTGGACACGAACCACTTCGCCGCTACTGCCGACGGCGATGCGCGATGCGTGACGATGATCGCCGAGCTCATCCCTCGCAAGCGCCCCGCCGACTTCCTACGCCTCGCGGCACTGCTCGCGCCAGGTCTTCCCGATGTGGAGTTCCAGGTGCTCGGCGATGGGCCCCTGCGCCCGCGCCTCGAGCGGATGGCCGCGCGCCTGGGGCTCGCGGGACGGCTGCGCTTCTTGGGGTATCAGGAGGACGTGCGGCCCGCGCTCGAGCGGAGCGCCCTTCTCGTCTCCTGCTCGACTCAGGAGGGACTGCCACGCGCAGTGCTCGAAGCCATGGCGATGCACGTCCCGGTCCTCGCCACGAGGATTCGCGGCACGCACGAGCTCTTGCGCGACGGCTGCGGCTTCATGGTGCCCGTGGGGAACGTGCCAGTGCTCGCTCGTTACGCCCGGTGGATCCTGGCGCACCCGGAGGCCGCTCGCTCGGCTGCGCATCGGGCGCGGGAACGCGTGGTGACGCGTTACGGGCTCGAACGCACACTGGAAGAGCACGAGGGAATCGTTGCACGCTTGCTCTCACAATGGTGGCGTCCCCCGGCGCGCCCTCGGACGCCGGTAGAGCATCGCGTGCCCGCGACAACGCTCACCTCGCGCCAGCCCGCGGACCTCGCGAACCAGGCCTCACCGCCGTAGGAGCTCCCATGCGCCCCCTCTCGCCGGCTCTCGCCACCCTACCTCGTCGCCCGCGGGTCCTCCTCTCGACGAGCCCCTTCGAGGTCTTCTTCGGGCGCAGCTTCCCCTACGTGCCGTCGGGGCTCGCCACACTGGCAGCCTCCGTCGACGCTGCCGGCTATCCCGTGCGGTTCATCAACCCCGACAGCCTCGCCTTCCCCGCCTTTGGTGCTTCACGCGATGCCATCGACCCCGCGCAGTACGAGAAGAACCTCTTCGACCCCTCCTTCTTCGCCTGGCAGAAGCTCGAGGCCTTCTTGCGCACGCAGGCGTTCGACGTCTTCGGCATCTCGGTGATGATCTCGCAGTTCGCCGCAGCTCACGAGCTCGCGCGACTGGCGAAGCGAGTGAATCCACGCGCGGTGATCGTCATGGGAGGCATCGGCGTCACGGTCAAGCCGGAGCTCGCCTTCAGCGAGGGGGCGACCGTGGACTACGTCATTCGCGGCGAGGGCGAGGTCAGCTTCGTGGCCCTTCTAGCTGCGCTCTGCGGCCACGGCAGGCTCGAGGGTATTCCCGGTCTCTCGCGCCGGAGCGACGGTCCGTCGACTGACCGCACGGCGCCCGCGCTTCTGCCCGACCTGGATCGGCTCCCCTTCCCCGCAAAGCACCTTTACCTCCCGCTCAGCCCCACTGACCGGCTACCCCCCGCCGCGTATGGACGGCTCTTCGCCAGCCGAGGCTGCCCCTACCGCTGCACCTATTGCGATTCGAACAAGCTCTGGACCCGCAAGCCCCGCTTCCACGGCCCGGAATACGTGGTCGAGCAGCTCCGCGAGCTCCGCGCTCGCTTCGGCGTACGCCTCGTCGTCTTCGACGATGACACCTTCGCACTCGACCGGCACCGCACGGCCGAGCTCCTCGAGCGCCTGCGTCGCGCACGCCTCGACGTCGTCTGGCGCTGCGAGACCCGCGCGAACCTCGTCACCTCGGAGCTGCTCCGCGCCATGAAGCGGGCCGGCTGCCGATCGATCACGCTGGGGATCGAGTCCGGCAGCCCCCGCACCATCGCGCGGGTCAAGAAGGGCACGACCCGGGAAGAGATGCTCGAGGCCGCCAGGCTCATCAAGTCCGAGGGACTCCTGCTCAATGCGTTCTTCATGTTCGGTTTCCCCTGGGAGACCGAGGACGACTTCCGACAAACGCTCGAGATGGTGCATCGTGTGGACGCGAACGGCGAGGTGGGGAGCGTACACTCCTATTTCATTCCGTACCCCGGCACCGAGCTCCACGAAGAGCTGCGACGGGCCGGTGAGCTGCCGACGGCTCCGCTGCACCAGCTCCACCACCACAACGCATCGTTGCGACTCGCGAAGGGCATCCCTCCGGCACGCTACCCCGAGCTGACGGCGGAGATCGATCGTACGCTCGCCCGCCTCAACCTGCGGACGCGGAGCCGTCTCGGCCTCACGCACCCACGCTACTTCTTGCTGAACCTCGAGCAACGCGGTTACCTCGCACGGCGCTTTCTGCTCGGCGCAGCGCGAGGCCCCCTTGCCGCCCTCGCGCGACGGACGATCGGCGTGGCGACCGCCGCGACCCGCGCCCCCTTCGCGCAGCGAGACCTCAAATGGCGCGCATGAAGGAGGTTACCGTGCAACGTGTCGCCGTGACGGGGAGCTCGGGCTTTGTCGGTAGCCACCTCGTGGACGAGCTCGCCCGGCGAGGGCTCACGGTCCTCGCGCTCGACCTGCGCCCGCCGCGCGCCGAACTACCCCCGGGTGCGCGCTTCGCGCCATGCGACGTGCTTGCCAAGACCTCGCTTGGACGCGCCCTGCAGGAGTTCGAGGCCGACGCGCTCGTGCACCTCGCCGCCCGGACCGACGTCGCGGCGGGCAAAGGTGCGCCGTCGGTCGCCGACTACGCCGCCAACGACCGTGGCGTCGAGACCGTGCTCGACGTGCTCGCCAAGCTCCCAGCGATCGAGCGCGCGGTCCTCGCCTCCACGATTCGCGTCTGGGATAGGGCCGCCGTGCCGCCGAGCGACCTCGCGTTTCATGCCACCACCGCCTACGGCGAGAGCAAGGTCGCCGCAGAGCAGCTCTGGCGTCGCCGCGACGGCGCGGGCAAGACCTGGTTGATCGTACGGCCTGTCACCATTTGGGGGCCGCGCATGGCCGAGCACTACGTGCACTTCCTGCGCCTGCTGCGGCGCGGCCTCTACGTGCACCTGGGCGGTCCGCCGTTGCTCAAACCGCTCGGGTACGTCGAGAACACGGTCCACCAGCTCGCCTGCCTGCTAGCTGCGCCGCACCCGGCTGTTCACCGCCGAACCTTCTTCCTCGGTGACTACCCGTCGGTGCCCCTGAGCCTTTGGGCCTCCTGCTTCCAGACCGCCATGGGCGCACCACCGATCCGCACGCTCCCCCTACCGCTCGCGCGTCTCGCGGCCCGCGCGGGCGACACACTCGGGGGGCTGGGCTTGCGAAGGATCCCCTTCGACAGCACACGCTTGGGCAATCTGACCCTGGCTCATGGCGTCGACTACGCGCCGATCGCCAGCCTCTGCGGCGCGCCGCCCCTCGACCTCGAATCGGGTGTCCAGAGGACTTTGGCCTGGCTGCGCGACGACGCCACGACCACGGCCTGGTGGAGGCCGCGCCTGCCTCCCGCCGGAGACGAACCGCTCGCGTCTCAGAGTCTCGGCTTCGCGTCCGGCAGCGCCTGGCTTGGCCCTCGGCCGTAGACCGTGCGTGACTGCAGCGTTCCCCCGCATAGCTGCCCACGCGAGCGAAATGGGGCTTAGGAAGAGGGTGCCCCTCAATGCAGGGCTCGCTTAGCGCCAGGTCGAGCCCGCGCAATGAAGACGTCCCATCGCCGTGGCCGGGTGACTCTTCTCGCCACCGGCGCTCCGCTCTCGCTCGGCGCGGTGGATCGTCCCGTGATCGCTACGGCTGTCCTCACCGCCGAACCCCACGCAGAGCCCCGGCGCCGGGAAAATGGGGGCTTTCGCGGCGGCGGGTCTTCCGGTAACTCTTAGGACCCGGCGCGGCTCGAGCCCGCACGGCCTCGCCGCGCCACGAGGGACACCCCCTTAGCCGAAGGAACGATCGTGAGCCCAGGGAAAGCGAGCGGGATCCTGACGTGGGGTCGCCCGGTCAGGGAGGGAGGACTCATTCTCGTCGCGCTCGGCGCCGCGCTCGCCCTCGGCGGCGGCCATCGCGCCACCATCGCCGTGTTCTCCATCCTGGCCGCCCTGCTCGTGGGCCTACTCTGGGCCTACCGGCGCGCGAAGCACGCCCGACTGACCGTGCCGTGGTACGGCGCCGTGCTCCTCGGAGTCTTCGCCTTCACCGCGCTTCAGCTCGTGCCCCTGCCGATGGCGCTCGTGCGGCTCCTGAGCCCTGCCACCGCCGAGATGCTCGGCGTCTCGCTCTCCGGCGTCGGCGGGGGCGGCGGGTGGCACGCCCTGTCCCTCGATCCCACGGCCACGTCCTGGGAGCTCTTGAAGATCGGCGCGGCGGCCATGGCCTTCATCCTGGCCCACAACAGCCTCCATCGCTCCCAGTACCGCCGGCGCCTGCTCATCGCGTTCGTGGTCACCGGCGTCGTCTTGGCCTTCGTCGGCTTTTTGGGCGCCATCGTCGCCCCCGGACGCCCGCTCCTCTTCTACACCCCGGCCGGCGGCGGCGGCGGGCTCATCACCACGAGCTTCGTCAACGCCAACCACGGGGGAGCCTTTCTCACCATCTGCAGCCTCGCCGCGCTCGGACTCGCCATCTCCGCGGGCAGCGTGCAGACCCGCACGCTCCTCCTGCTCTCCTCGATCTTTCTCGGCGCCGCCGTCTGCATGACCCTCTCTCGCGGCGCGATGGGAGCTCTGGCGGTGGGCTTCTTCGTCCTCGGCACGCTGGTCCTCTCCCGGCCGCGGCTGAACGAGCCCAAGAACCCCGCCGTGATCGCGCTGGTGCCGCTCTCGCTGGCCCTGACGATCGGGCTCGCGGCCTGGCTCGGCCACGACACCCTGGTGGACGAGTTCCTGCCCCAGCACGTCGACATCGGCAAGGTGGCGCTCTGGCCGGCGGGAGTCGGCATGCTGCGCGCCAACCTCCTCGTCGGCGTGGGCCGCGGCGCCTTCATGTACGCCTTCCCGCACTACTTCGCCGGGGGAATGCCCGCCGACGTCACCTACTCCCACCTCGAAAACCAGTACCTCCACCTGCCCATCGAGCTCGGGCTTCCCGTCGGTGGCGCGGTGATCCTGGCCTCCGCCGTCGCGTGGGTGCTCTGGCTGCGCAAGGTCCGGCAGGACCCGGCGCTCTGCGCCATCGTCGCCGCTCTCGCCGCCCTCGCCCTGCACAGCATCGTCGACTTCGGGCTCGAGATGCTCGGGCTGATGCTCCCGGCCGCCGTGCTGGCCGGCGCGCTCTCCGCGGGGGCGAACGCCAAGCGACGAGACGCCAAGGCCGCCACGCCGAGCGCGCTGCGGACGCGGCTTCGCAACGTCGGGGCGTGGGCCGGACCGGTGGCCGCCGGCCTCCTGCTGCTGGCCACCCTCGCCACCTCCGCAGCCTCGGGGCCCAGCGCCGATGCCGAGGTGGCGCAGGCGGTCCGGCTCACCACGGAGCGGGCCGCCCCGGACCGCGTCTACGCCGTCCTCGAGAAGGCGATCCGTCGCCATCCGGCGGACTGGGTGCCACATTCCATCGGGGCGCGCCTGGCCGTGAGCCAGCAAGACCGGCAGGCGGTGCGCTGGTTGAATCGCGCGCTCTACCTTTATCCCCGCAGCCCAGCGCTGCACCTCGACGCCGCGCGCTTCCTGCGGCGCACCGGCAAGCGGCGGCAGGCGCTCCTCGAGTACGCCCTGGCGCTCAAGTACGGTGCGGCCCGGACGGAGCTCTTCGGCCAGGCGCTGCCCCTCTGCAAGAACGCCGACGAGGTTCAGGCCGTGCTGCCGGAGCAGCCGGAGGTCCACGCCGCAGCCGTCACCTGGCTCACCGACCACGGGCGCGTAGCCCTGGCCCGGGAGCACGTCTCCCTGGCCCAGGCCCGCTGGCCCGACGACGCGGACCTCGCACGCGCCGAGATCCGCGTGCTCATCGGAGGGCGCGAATACGCCCAGGCCCGGACGAAGGCCGAGGCGCTCGCGGCCAAGCGCCCGAGCGCGGAGCACTACCTTCTCTGGGCCAAGGCTTCTGCCGACCAGCCCGGAGCCGAGCTCCAGCTCCTCCTGCGCGCCCAGTACCGCTACCCCGATGACGTGTCGCTCTCGTTCGCCCTCGCCGGCACCTACATGGGGCTCAAGCAGTACGACCGCGCGCGAGCGGCGGCGGAGCGCATCGTCAAGCAATCCACGGTTCCGAGCACCCTGGCCTACGCCCACGACCTTCTGGCGAAGATCCACTGGGCCGACGGCCGCCCCCATCGCGCCAAGTACGAAGAGGACGTGGCCCGCCGACTGCGCATGACGCGGTAGGTCAGAGGGGTCGGAACGCAGCCCCCAGCCGTCGCAAACAACCGTTAGGCCTCGCGGGCTTCCACGCGCCGGGGCGGCCCGTCCCCCGCATCCGCCCCCCTTGATCCGGTGGAGCGAAGCTGTTACGGTCGCGGCCTGTGCCTTTCGGCCTGCGATTCGCGTGAACATCTCCGGTTCGCTCGGCGACCAACTCCGGGCGACAGGCAGACAGGCAACAATGGTGGACAGCGAGGGCAACCCGCACGCGGCCGACCGGCACAATGACGGGCGCTGCCCTCCCGCTGCGGCAGCGCGTGGCTAACCGATGACCCAGCAGCACCCAGCACGCTTCCGGCTCCAGCTCAGCTCTCTCCGCTGGCTCGTGGCCCTCGTGCCAGTCATCGGGTTCCTCATCACGCAGGAGGGCCTCGGCGAGTTCGCGGCCGACTACCTGGCCTGGACGTTGCTGGCCACGAGCTGCGCCGCCGTGATCATCTGGCGCGTCAGGCACGACTGGCTGCGCGCCCTGCCCCAGCTCGCGCTCTTCTCCCTGTTCATCGTGGGGTACTTCGTCCAGTTCTTCTGGTCGATCCTGACGCCCGACAGCCTCGAGGAGATCTACTGGGAGCTGCCGGTGGTGGTGAGCGAGCCCGGGGTCCTCGCCGAGTCCTACGAGATCATCAACCTCGGCTTCCTCGGCCTCACCCTCGGAACCGTCCTCTCCCTAGGGCTCCGCCACGCGAAGGCCGCATCACCCGCCGAGCGTCTGCAACCTATTGCCAGCGACGACCAGCGGCGCCACTTCGAGAGATTGAGTCTCGTGCTGCTCTTCGTCACGCCGGCCCTGATGCTCGGCTCGGGCCTGGCCATGTTCGCTTACGGGATCGCCGTCTCGGGGGCCCAGAGCGTCTACCTGCCGTTTCGCGCCTCGGGAGTCATCTATTACACCCACGCGATGGTGGTGCCCGCCCTCCTCTGCCTGCTCGTCTGGTGCACGGACGTGGCCGGCCTGCGGCGCCGCATGCAGCTCGGCGTGGCGCTCGTGCTCGTCCACGGCCTCTCGGGAATGATGCTCCGCTCGAGCCGCGGCGTGCTCCTCATGGTGGCGGCGCTCCTCTTCATCGTCATGCTGGTGAGCGGACGCCTCACCTGGAAACGTTTCGCTCCGATCCTCGCCTTCGGGCTCCTCATGGGGCTCCTCTGGCCGCTCTTCACGATCTACCGCAACGTGCGCGTGGTGGATCCCGGTCTGGGTCCGCTCGCCGCCCTGAGCGAATCGCTGGGTTCCCTCTTCGGCGGCTCGGAGGCCCTCTCCGAGACCTTCTCGTCGGGCATGGAAAACACCGTGCGACGGATCGGGAACGTCTACAGCGTGATGCTCCTGGCCTGGAAGCAGACGGCCCCCGTCGGGCTGAAAGCCGTCTTCATCGGAGGCCTGGACCTCGGCCGCTACTTCACCGTCGAGGTGCTCGGCTACCCGGCGGACGCCCCGCACAGCTCCGCCACGTCGCTGCTGGGCTGGTTCTACCTGGTGGGCGGCAAGCCCCTCGTGGTCGTCGGCATGGCCTGCTTTGCGGCCTTCGTGGCCGGCCTCTGGAGGGGTCTAGCCCTCCTCAAGCTGCGCACACTCCCGGTAGCCCGCTCCATGATGATCTTCTGGCTCGCGCTCATCGCCCTCGAGGGAGCGCTCGACCGGCTGGCGCTCGGCATGCTCACGCTGGCCGCGGCCGTGACGGTCCCCGAGCTGGTGCTTCGCCTGGCTTCTCCCCGCCGTCGTCGGCACGCGAGCCCCCAGGGCGGTCTCCCCGCTTCGCAGCGCCGCGCCACTCCCGCCGCCCCCACCTCCCCCGCGTGACCTCCGGCGGTACTTCCCGGTATTTAATGAGTTTTTGTAACTGCAGGGGCCTGTTGATCCTTCCAGGGGGAAGTGATAGGGTCCCGCCGAGTTGCACTCGGCCTAACGGGCTTTGAACATCCAGGGCCTTCCCCGCGACCAACGTAGCGCGGTTCTAACGTGCCTTTGCGGATGAGGATGGGGTTCCCGTGGGCCAACACCAAGGCGGACATTGCAAATGAGTGAGCAGCAGCAGCAGGCGGAACGTTTCCGCGCCGCTTCGCCGGAAGTCGGCCTCAACCTCCATCGCTACTTCCAGACCCTCACGAAGCGAAAGTGGCTCATCCTGTCCGTTTTCCTCGCCGTGATGGGGGCCGCGGCCGTCTGGACCTTCAGCCGGACGTGGGTCTACCAGGCCACCGCGACCGTGCTCGTGGAGCGCAAGGCGCCGCAGGTGCTCGGCGACGTGAAAGAGGTAGTGGACCTCTCCACGGAGAGCTACTGGCGCAACAAAGAGTACATGGAGACCCAGAAGACGGTGATCAACAGCAAGGCCACCGCCCTCAAGGTCGCCCAGCGCCTGCAGCTCGCGCCGAGCCCCGCCTTCTGGGGGGCGAGCTGGGAGAAATTCACGCGCCGGGGGGTCCGGCCGACGGCTAACGACGCGGCGGATCAGCTGCGCAAGGTGATCAAGGCCGCGCCGGTGCGCGAGTCCAACATCCTCGAGATCTCCGTCGAGCACCCAGACCCGGCGCTCGCCGCCCGGCTGGCGAACGAGGTGGCGCAGGCCTATCTCGAGCACAACGTCGAATACAAGCAGGTCTCGACGACCGGCGCCCTGAAGTGGCTGGCGGACCAGCTCGACGAGCTCAAGAAGCAGCTCGAGACCTCCGAGATGGCGCTCTACAACTACAAGAAGAAGTACAACATCATCTCGATCTCGCTCGAGGACCGTCAGAGCATCCTGGCCCGGCAGATCGAGAAGATGACCGATGCCCTCACCGAGGCCTCCGTCAAGCGCATGGGGATCTCGGCCCTCCGCCGGCAGGTCCAAGGGGCGCGCGGCCCCTCGGCGGATCCACTCCGCGTCGCCGTCCAGCCGGTCACCGACAGCTTCGCGATCCAGCAGCTCAAGGCCACGTACGCCGAGGAGCTGCGCAAGTACAACGGGCTTCGCGAGCGCTACCTCGACCGCCATCCGCTGGTGGCCGAGCAACGCGCCCGCATGGAGGTGGCCCGCGCCGCGGTCACGCGCGAGATCACCAACGTGCTCGACGCCGTCGAGGCCAAGTACCGCGAGGCGGTGGACAACGAAGGCCAGATCGCCGCGGCGCTCCAGCGCTCCAAGGCCGAGGCCCTCGAGCTCAACCGCCAGGCCGTCCCCTACCAGCGGCTGAAGCGCAACGAGGAGAACAACTCCAAGCTCTACTCGATGGTCCTCACGCGCATCAAGGAGACGGACCTGACGGCCCAGCTGCGCGTGAACAACATCCGCCTGCTCGACGCGGCGCTCGCCCCCCGGACGCCGGTGCGGCCGCGCGTCACCCTGAACATGATCTTCGGGGCCATCCTCGGCATCTTCCTCGGCATCGGCCTGGCCTTCCTCGTCGACACGCTGGATAGCAGCGTGAAGTCGCAGGACGACGTGGAGCAGGTAGCCGGCGTGGTCTTCCTCGGCCTCATGCCCCAGATCGCCGGCAACGCGCTGAAGGACTCGCGAGGACGCGAATCCCAGATCGTGCCGGAGCTGGTGGTCCATCGCGACCCGAAGTCGGCGGTGGCCGAGTCCTGCCGGTCGATCCGCACCAACCTCCACTTCGCCTCGGCCGACGTGACCCTGCGCACGATGATGGTCACGAGCCCGGCGCCGCAGGAGGGCAAGACCACTACCGCCGTCAGCGTCGCCATCGCCATCGCCCAGGCCGGCAGCCGCGTCCTCATCGTGGACACCGACATGCGCCGTCCGCGCCTCCACCGGGTCTTCGGCGTGCCGGGCTCCGAGGGGATCACCTCGGTGCTCCTCGGCGACGGCAAGCTGGAGGACGTGATCAAGTCCACGGAGGTGCCCGGCCTCTACGTCCTGCCCTGCGGCCCGATCCCGCCGAATCCCGCCGAGCTCTGCCAGAGCACGCGCTTTCACAAGCTCGTGGAGGAGCTCAAGGAGCGCTTCGACCGCGTCATCCTCGACTCTCCGCCGATCATGCTGGTCACCGACGCCGTCGTGCTGAGCACGCTCGTGGACGGCACCCTGATGGTCGCCCGGATCGGCCGCACGAGCCGGGCGGGCCTCGGTCACTCCGTGCGCCGCATTCTCGACGTGGGCGCGCCGGTGATCGGCGTCGTGCTCAACGACGTGGACCTGACCCGCGACGGGTACGGCTACTACCGCTACGGCCGCCACGGTTACTACCGGTACGGGGCGTATCGCTACGGCTACGGAGAGCACGAGGAAAAGGCCAGCTAGGGCAAAGGGCGGCCTGGGCCAGCGAGGAGCCGCCGCCCGTCGCCGAGCCCCTGCTCCAGGTAACACCGCATGCCTTCCGTCGTCACACCGTCCGGGCTTCGGCTGAGCGTGCTCCGCTGGCTGATCCCGTTCATGTTGCCCCTGGGCTTCCTCCTGAGCGAGGACGCCCTCGGGCACCTGACCACCGACTACGCCATGTGGACGATCGTCGGCACGCTTGCGGTGGCGGTGACCTTCTGGCGCATCGGGCTCGACTGGCTCCGCGCGCTCCCCCTCATCGCGCTCCTGTCGCTCTTCCTGGTGGGCTACTACCTGCAGTTCTACTGGTCGATCTTCACCCCGGACAGCCTCGAGGACATCTACTGGGAGCTGCCCTTCGTCGTCACGGAGTCGGCCGTCCTGGCCGAGGCCTACGAGGTGATCAACCTGGGCATGCTCGGCCTCGCCGCCGGCACGCTGCTCATGCTCACCCTCCCCGCCCCGCAGCACAGCCTCATCCCCACCGATCCGCGCCAGCTCTCCACGGACGACCGGTCGGCCTTCCGCAAGGCGAGCACGATCCTGCTCGTGATCAGCCCCGTGTTGATGCTCACCTCGGGCGTCATCATGTACGCCTTCAACATCGCCGTCTCGGGGGCGCGCGGGGTCTACCTCCCCTTTCGCATGTCAGGCTTCGTCTATTACACGCACTCGATGATCGTCCCGGCGCTCCTCGCCCTCCTCATCTGGTGCTCGGACATGGCCGGCCTGAAGCGCCGCATGACGCTCGGCATCGCGATGGTCGTCGCGCAGGGCATCCTCGGGATGCTGCTGCGCTCGAGTCGCGGGGTGCTCTTCGTCCTCGCCATTCTGCTCTTCCTCGTGCTCCTCACGAGCGGCCGCCTCAACTGGCGGCGCATGACCCCCATGATCGTCTTCGGCCTCTTGATGGGCCTCTTCTGGCCGCTGTTCACGATGTATCGCACGCTCCGAGTCATCGATCCGGCGATCACGCCCTTGAGCGCCCTCAGCGAGTCCGTCGCCTCCCTCTTCGGCGGTTCGGAGAGCCTGACCACCGCCTACTCCTCCGGCATGGAGAGCACCCTCCGGCGCATGGGGAACGTCTACAGCGTGATTCTGCTGGCCTGGAAGCAGGTGACCCCCGTCGGGCTCAAGGCGGTCACGGTGGGGGGCCTCGACGTGGGGCGCTACTTCACGGTGAGCATCCTCGGGTACCCCGCGGACTCCCCTCACAGCTCGGCCACCTCCCTCGTGGGGTGGTTCTACGTGGTCGGCGGCAAGAGCCTCGTCTTCTTCGGCATGGCCTTCTTCGCCTGCTACGTGGACCTCATCTGGAGGGCCCTGCGCTCGCTGCGGCTGCGCACGCTCCCCGTAGCCCAGGCTACCCTCATCTTCTGGCTGGCGCACATCGTGCTCGAAGGCGCGCTCGACCGCATCGGCCTGGCCATGCTGGTCCTGACGGCCTCCATCGCCGCACCGGAGATCCTGCTTCGGTCCACGGTGCCACGGCGTCGCCTCCCCCTCTTCTTCCGCAAACCACGCCGTCGGGAAGCACCGGCGGTCGCCCCCCCGTCGCCGCCCTGATGAGCGTCGTACGAGCCACAGCCGTGGACGAGACGGCGCCCGTCGCGAACCAGCAGCGCCCCATGCGAGACAAGATCGTGCGTGGTGGGCTCGCCGTGCTGCTCCGGCAGCTCTTCTCGCTGCCGGTGAACGCCATCGGGGTCACGCTGATCTCGCGCCTGCTGAAGCCGGCGGTCTTCGGCGCGCAGGCGGTCGTGACGCCCGCGATCAGCGTCGCGCTGATGGCCGTCGACCTCGGCACGAGCCAGGCTCTCGTGCAGGGTCACTCGGCCCCTTCCCGCGGCCTGCGGCGCCAGGTGAACCTGGCCAAGCTGCTCGCCTCGGCCTTCACGCTCGCGCTGCTCTACGCCCTCGGGCCACGCCTCATGGCGCACTTCAACCTCACGGAGGCCACCTCCTGGCTCTTTCCAGCCTGCGGCCTCGTGGCCTGCCTCCAGAGCTATCGCGCCTACCGGGCCGTGGAGCTCCAGCGCCAGTTAGAGTGGCCGCGCCTCGCCGCAGTCGAGGTCGCGGAGCTCATCGTCTACAACGTGACGCTCGTGGTCTTCGCCTACCTCTGGCGCTCGGTGTGGTGCTTCGCGGTGGCTCTCGCCGCTCGCTGGGTCGTCGGTGCGGTGCTGCTTCGCATCTGGAGCCCGCGGCTCGAGCCGGGGCCGGACGCGCAGGAGCGACCCCTCGGCGCCCTGCTCGGCTACTCGCTGCCGCTCCAGGCCACCTCGGTCCTGGGCATCGCGAACGCGCTCGTGAACCCGATGGTGGTAGGGCGACTCCACGGCGTCCACGCCTCGGGCATCGTCAACTGGACCGCCAGCATCATCGCCCTGGCGAAGCTCCCCTTCCTGCCGCTGCCGAACTTCCTCTTCTCGGTCTTCGCCGAGCGGAACCGGCAGGGGCGCACGGACAAGGAGCTGATCGCCTCGGCCACCTACGCGGTCACGCTCCTCGTGGCGCTCTTCTCGCTGATGATCGTGATCAGCCTCGACCTGCTCGTTGCCTACCTCTTCGGCTCCCGCTGGCGCGAGGCCATCCCCCTCGTGCTGCCCTTCATCCTGCACGAGACGATCACCTTCCCCTGGGTCGTGATGGGCGCCCAGCTCACCGCCTCCGGCCACAGCCGCGCCTGGCTCGCGCTCAACGTCGTCCAGTCCGCGCTGCTCTGGGGTTTCGCCGGGGCCGGGGGGTGGCTCTATGACCTCAAGGGCTACGTGATCGGCTGGGTCGTGGCCAGCTTCATCGGGCTCGTGATCACCGGCGTGGCGACGCGCCGGCTCGTGCAGCTCAACCTCCGCTCGCTCGACGTGCTCGTGCTCTCGCTGCTGCTATACCTGAGCATGCTGCTCGGCGGCTGGGTGCGGGGCGCGGTGCCTCTCTCGCTCCCTGCGAGCACCGCCGTCGCGCTCGTGGCGGGAGTGGCCGTCTTCACTGCGAGCGTAGTCCCGCTCGGGTATCTCTTCCGTCGGCGGGAGTCGCAGGATCTGTTGATGTTCATCCGCTGGACCCGGCGGGCCCTCGTGGACCGCCGGAGCAAGTAGGTCGTAGCCCTGCGCGCCGCCGCGTTCGGCGCCGCAGAGAGGTTTGGAATGAAAGTCGTAACTTCGTGCCGTAGTCGTTTCTGGATCTTCGACCAGGCCGCGCAGCTCCATCGTCACGGCGTGCTGCACCGCCTGATCAACGACTACCCCAAGTTCATGACCCGGCGCTGGGGGATCCCGGACCAGAAGGTCGACTCGCTCCTCGCCAACGGCATCTACGCGCAGCTCGTCTCGCACAGCGCCGCGTGGCTCGACGACGCGGCACGCGATCGGCTGGCCCGCTCGGTGCACCACGAGTTCGAGGTGCGGCTCGCGCGCCACCTCCCCCGCGACACGGAGGTCTTCATCGGACTGTCGGCCTTCTCCCTCGAGGCCGTGCGGCGGGCCCGCCGCCAGGGCGCGATCAGCGTGATCGACCACGGCAGCATCCACCAGCGCCTCGAGCGGCAGCTCCAGCTCGAGGAGCGGGAGCTCTGGGGCCTCCCCTCCGCCGGTCACCTGCCGTGGGAGTGGATGCTCGAGCAGCAGCAGGAGGAATTCCTCGAGGCCGACTGGATCCTCACGCTCAGCGAGAGGGCCAAGCGCACCCTCGTCTCGCAGGGAGTTCCCGAGGAGAAGATCTTCCCCAACAACCCGGGCGTGAACCTGACGCACTTCCGTCCCGGCGTGAAGCACGACGATGTCTTCCGCGTGATCCAGGTGGGCGGCATCCACCAGGGCAAGGGCGTGCAGTACCTGCTACGGGCCTTCCACGAGCTGAAGCTGCCCCGTTCGGAGCTCTGGTTCGTCGGCGGCGGCCTCCAGAGCACCTCGCTCAAGCCGGTGATCGAGCGCTACCGGGCCGACAACGTCGTCTTCAAGGGGTCGTTCCCGCAGCACGAGCTCCAGCAGCTCTACGCCCAGTGCTCCGTGTTCGTGCTCCCGTCGATCGCCGACGGCTTCGGCATGGTCGTCCCGCAGGCCATGGCGTGCGGCCTCCCGGTGATCGTCACCGAGAACACCGGCGCGGCGGACATCGTCACCGAGGGAAAGAGCGGGTACGTGATCCCCATTCGCGACGTGGAAGCGCTCAAGGAGCGACTGCTGCGGCTCTACGAGCGCCCGGAGTTGCGCGAGGAGATGGGCCGCGCGGCGAAGACCGCTACGGAGAGCGGGTGTTCGTGGGACGACTACGGCGATCGCCTGGTGGCGTTCTTGCGGCGAGTGAGCAACTGAGGCGATGGAAGACCTGAGCACCCACGCCGAGCAGTGGCAGGCCGCGTACGCGCGCGTGCAGTCGCCGCTCTACAAGCGCCTGGCCTACGTGGTGCTGCGCCCTCTCCTCGCCCGTCACGCCCGCACCTTCCTCGGGGCCGAGATGCTCGCCGCCCCCGGCTTGAGTCGCGTGCTCTTCGAGCGCGGTTTTCCCCTCGAGGATCGCCGCGCCTGGCTCAACCGCCACGCGCAGCTCGGCGGCAAGCACCTCCTGCTCCAGGGGACGGGCACCGGCTGGGACGTGCTCACCTGGCTCTGGCTCCAGCCCGCGCGCATCACCGCCGTCGACCTCTTCAGCTTCGCCGAGTCGTGGCGGGAGATCCGCGCGCACTGCGCCCGCGTCCCCGGCTCCGGCACGCAGGTCTCGTTCCTGCTGGGGGCGCTCGAGGGCATCCCGCTCCCCGACGCGTCGGTGGACGTCGCCGCGAGCGACGCGGTCTTCGAGCACTGCCGCGACCTCTCGGCCGTGCTGCGCGAGAGCCACCGCGTGCTGCGCCCCGGCGGCTTCCTCTACGCCAGCTACGGCCCGCTCTGGAACACCTTCGGCGGCGACCACTTCTCGGGGCGCGGCGGCCTGACGCACGGCTTCGCGCACCTCGAGGCCGACCCCGCCGACTACCGGGCCTACTTCGAGAAGCACGTCACCGACGACGAGGACGCGCAGAACGGCGGGCGCTACGTCGAGCTCGACCTGTTCAGCAAGCTCACCACGCGCGAGTACCTCCGCCTCTACGCCGAGGCGGGCTTCGAGGTCGTGGACCTCATCCTCCAGGTCTCCGCGGAGGCGGTGGCCTTCCGGCGCCAGTGGCCCGAGCGCTTCGACGCCATCTGGCGCAAGCACCCCGGGTTGACCGCGGACGACCTGCTGGTCAAGACCCACCTCCTCATCCTTCGCAAGAAGGCGCGGCAGGGCACACCATGAAGATCCTCTTCCTGCTCACCGAATCGCCCTACCCGGCCCGCTCGGGGCCCCACCACCACACCCTCGGGGTGCTCAAGGCCGCGCTGAGCGCGCACCAGTGCGAGGCGATCGGCTTCTACGCCGGCGAGCAGGGGGCGACGCGCTGGCACGAGCTACAGGCGCAGCTTCCGACGCTGCGCGTGCTCGAGCTGGTCCCCGAGCCGCCGCGGCTGCAGCAGCTCGTCACCGCGGCCCGGTGCGTGGGGCAGCTCCATCCGCTGGTCATGCGCCGCTTCACCAGCCCCGAGTTCGGCCGCGCCCTCAAAGCCCGCCTGGCCACGGGGGGCTACGATCTGATCCACGTGGACCAGTTCAAGTTCGCCCCCTACTGGCCGCTCTTCGCCGACCTCCCGAGCCTGCTCGTCCCGTACGACGCCTTCTCGCTGAAGTACCACCGGGCCATCCCCGAGACGCGCACGCTCGACCGGAAGCTGACCATGCGCTACCTCTATCACAGCTTCTCGGGCTTCGAGCGCCGCTACTACTCCCACTTCACCACCGTCTGCCCCGTCTCGTGCGTGGACGCCGACTGGTTGCGACGCCGCGCCGCCCTCTCGCACGTCGAGGCGCTCGAGATCCCCGTCGACGAGGAGTACTTCGAAACGACCGCCACGGCCCCCGCCGACGACGACGCGCCCCACCTGCTCTGCGTCGGCCTCTACGGGGCCGAGGCGGTCGCGCGCGGCACGGTGGAGTTTCTCGAGCAGGCCTGGCCCCGCATCAAGGGGGCCGTGCCCGGCGCCCGCCTCACCGTGTGGGGCAAGGACCCCGCGCCCGTCCTGCGCGACTGCCTGACCCGCACGCCGGAGGTGCAGCACCTCGGGTGGGTCGACGATTACCGTGCCACGGTTCGCAGCGCGACGGTCTACCTCTATCCGCAGGCCTGCGGGTCGGGGATCCAGACCAAGGTCCAGCACGCCATGGCGGCCAGCCTCCCCGTGGTGGCGCGGCCCCTCAGCCTCGCGCCGCTCTACGTCGAGCCCGGCCGCGAGGCCTTCGCCTGCGAGACCCCGTCGGAGATGGCGGAGGTCGTGGTCCGACTGCTCCGGGACCCCGCGCTGCGGCGAACCGTGGGTGCCGCGGCGCACCGCCTGATGCGGGAGCGCTTCAGCGTTCCGGTCATTGCGAACAAGCTCTCGCGGTTGTATCAGGAGACGGTCGAACGGCACCGCCCCAGCCACGGTTACGGGGCGCAGGCCGCGTCGAGCGAGGCGAGGTGATATGCGCTGGCAAGACCTCTCGACGGGACTCGTGCTGGCCGGACGCTACGCGCGTCAGGCCCTCGTGCACGCGCGGCTGCGCCGTGCGGGGGCGGCCATCGCCTCCACCGCCGTGCTGGTGGGCGAGAACCTCGTCTCCGGCCGCGTCACCGTCGGAGAGGACACCGTGATCGTCTCCTCCATGCTGGACGGCCGCGGCGGACTGACCGTCGGCCAGCACGTGCTCGTCTCGTGGGCGACGATCCTCACCGCCGGGCACGACCTGGACTCTCCGGGCTTCGAGACGACCTACGGAGCAGTGACCATCCACGACTACGCCGTGATCATGACGGGCGCGATGATCATGCCCGGCGTCACCGTCGGACGCGGCGCGGTCGTCGGGGCCGGGGCCATCGTGACGCGCGACGTGCCCGAGCTGGCCATCGTGGCCGGCTCCCCCGCGCGCCTCCTGCGCCAACGCCGGACCGTGCACGACGGCCTCGAGCTGCGACGGACCGTCGGCTTCGCGCCGAAGCGGCTCGTCGAGCTGCGCGAGCGCGTCCGGCGCGTCATGCACGCCAACGGGAAACCCCCGGCGCCTTCTTCGACCGACACACAGCACGTTCCGCAGCATGACGCGGAGCCTGGGACGAGCCCCGCGTAACCATCGGGGCATAGAGGGAGCGAGTGATGAAGCGAGCACTGATCACCGGGATTACCGGACAGGACGGCGGCTACCTGGCGAAGCTCCTGCTGGGCAAGGGCTACCAGGTCTTCGGCTGCTACAAGCGCAGCTCGAACCTGGACCTCTCGCGGCTGCGCGAGCTCGAGATCGATCGCAAGGTCGAGCTCGTGCTCTTCGAGCTGACGGAGTTCTCGAACATTCTGCGCGTGCTCGAGAAGGTGAAGCCCGACGAGGTCTTCAACCTGGCCGCGCAGAGCTTCGTCGGCGCGTCGTTCGACCAGCCGATCTATACCTCGGACAGCAACGCCCTCGGCGTGCTGCGGCTGCTCGAGGCCATCCGCACCGTCAAACCCGACACGCGCTTCTATCAGGCCTCCACCTCCGAGATGTTCGGCAAGGTGGCGGGGAAGTCGACCTGCAACGAAGAGTCGCCGATGAACCCGCGGAGCCCGTACGCCGTGGCCAAGCTCTTCGGCCACTGGATCACGCGCAACTACCGCGAGTCCTACGGCATGTTCGCCTGCTCGGGGATCCTCTTCAACCACGAGTCGCCGCTTCGCGGTCACGAGTTCGTCACGCGCAAGATCACGCAGAGCGTGGCCTGCATCAAGCACGGCCTGCAGGAGCGCGTGGCCCTCGGGAATCTGGACTCGATGCGCGACTGGGGCTACGCGCCCGAGTACGTCGAGGCGATGTGGCTCATGCTCCAGCAGCCCGCGCCCGACGACTACGTGGTGGCCACGGGCACGTCGCACTCGGTACGCCAGTTCGTCGAGGCCGCCTTCCGCGTCATCGACGTGGAGATCGCCTGGGAGGGCCAGGGGGTCGAGGAGAAGGGGCGCGACGCCAAGACCGGCGCGATTCGGGTCGAGATCAACCCCGAGTTCTATCGCCCGGCCGAGGTCGACTACCTGCACGGGGACTTCGCGAAGGCCACCGCGCGCCTCGGCTGGAAGCCGCGCACGACCTTCGACGAGCTGGTGAAGGTCATGGTGGTCGAGGACCTCCGACGGACGGGACGATAGCAGGAGCATCATGACCGCTGCCGTACCCCTCACGATGTGGATGAACATCCCGTCCCCGTACCAGAACGACCTTCTGGGGGCGGTGGCGGCCACGAGCGAGGTCGACCTGCAGGTCGTCTTCGCCCGCAACCTCCCCGCGGACCGCCTCCAGCTCGGCTGGCAGGTGCAGATGGGCAGCTACCGCCACCGCTTCCTCCCCGCGGAACACCAGCTGGCGGAGGCCGCGCGCCTGGCCTGGAGCCAGCGCCATCGCGTGCACATCGTGAACGGCATCTGGATGGAGCCCGCCTTCGCCGCGGTGCTGAGCACCCTGGCCGCGGCGGGCTCGCGCTACCTCATCTACGCCGAATCCCCGAACGAGCAGACCCACCGGCCCCTGCCGCGCCGCCTGGCCCGTTCGGCCTTCGGCGCGGCCATCGCCCGACGCAGCGCCGGGGCCCTGGCGATCTCCCACTTCGCCCTCGACTACTACCGGGGCCTCGGGTTTCCCGAGCGCGGGCTCTACCCCTTCGGCTACTTCGGCGGCGACACCGAACGCTACGCCGTCGCTCCGCGCCGACGCCGCGAGGGGCTCGACATCCTCTATCTGGGGCAGCTCATCCACCGCAAGGGACTCGACCTCCTGATCGACGCGGCCCGCCCGCTCCTGCACGCGCAGCCGCAGGTGCACCTCTCCATCGCCGGTGCGGGCGCGCTCCGCGAGGACCTCGAGCGCCGCGTGGCCGAAGCGGGGCTCACGAGCCAGGTGCACCTCGAGGGGCCCGTGGCCTCACACGAGGTGCTGAGTCGCATCGCCTCGGCCGACCTGCTGGCGCTCCCTTCGCGCTGGGACGGCTGGGGGATCGTGGTGAACGAGGCCTTCTCCGTCGGCGTCCCGGCCCTCGTCTCCGACCGCTGCGGCGCGATGGATCTGGTGCAGCACGGTCTCAACGGCTACGTGCACGCGAGCGAGAACGTCGCCTCGCTCCGCGCCTGTCTGGAGTCCTTCGTCCGCCTCGGGCCGACCGAGCGCCGCCGCCTGAGCGAGGCCGCGCGACGAACGGGCGAGCAGATCCGCACCCGCCGGGCCGCGCAGTACCTGGCCGACTGCGTGGTGCACGCCGTCGGACGACGCGCCATGCCGCCGGTGGTCCCCTGGCTCGAGGCCGCGCGGCAATCGGGGGCGGTCCCGGCCACGGCGCGTGACCTCACCGACCACGCGATGGGGGCGTCATGACCAAGCCTCGAATCCTCGTCTTCATCGGCTACTACCTCCCCGGCTTTCAGGCCGGCGGCGCCCTGCGCGGGCTCGCGAACCTCGTCGACCACCTCGGCGACAGCTACGAGTTCCGCATCGTGACCTCCGACCGCGACGAGGGGACGCACCAGAGCTATCCCGGCATCAAGGTCAACGACTGGAACCGCGTCGGCAAGGCGTGGGTCTACTACCTCTCGCCGGACGCGCTCTCGTGGGGCAGCCTGCGGCGCCTGATGCACGCGACACCGCACGACCTCCTCTATCTGAACAGCCTGTTCAACTACCACTTCACCATCAAGCCGCTCGTGCTGCGGCAGCTCCGACTCTCGCCCGCCCGCCCGGTGATCGTGGCCCCCAAGGGGGAGCTCGCCGAGGGCGCGCTGGCGATCCGCACCCGCAAGAAGATGGCCTACCTTCGGGCCACCCGCTCGCTGCAGCTCTACGGCGACGTCACCTGGCACGCCCAGGGGGACCTCGAGACGGGAGAGATCGCACGGGTGATGGGAGCGAGCGCGCCGGTGCACCTCGCGGTGGACATCGCGAGCGGTAAGGGCGCAAACGGCGCCGCCGCCGAGGCGCGCCCCCCCAAGCGGCCGGGGACCTTGCGCGCGGTCTTCATCTCGCGCGTCTCGCCCAAGAAGAACCTGGATGGGGCGCTCCGCTACCTGAAGGAGCTCCGGCGGGGCGAGGTGGAGTACGACATCTACGGCCCGATCCAGGACCAGGCGCACTGGCAGGAGTGCCAGCGCCTGATCGCCGAGCTGCCGCCGAACGTGCGCGTCCAGTACAAGGGCCCCATCCCCAACGAACGCGTCGTCCCCACGCTGCAGCAGTACCACCTCTTCTTCTTTCCGACGCACAGCGAGAGCTTCGGCCACGCGATCCACGAGGCGCTGCTGGCCGGCTGCCCGGCCCTGATCAGCGATCAGACCCCCTGGCAGGGGCTCGAGGAGAAGGGCGTGGGCTGGTCTCTCAGCCTCGGAGACCCCGCCCGCATCCGCGCCACCCTCGAATGGCTCGTCGACGCCGACGAGGAGGCGCACCGTCCCTGGTCCGATCGCGCGCACGCCTACGCGCTGCGGGCCGGCGCCGTCGAGGAATCCGTCGAAAGTCACCGGGTCATGTTCGACCGGGCGCTTCACCGCGCTCCGGCGACGGGAGCCCGATTCTGAACCCATGGAGCGAGCATGAGACAGGTCATCCAGGACATCCGCAGCGGCAAGACGACGGTCTGGGAACTCCCCGACCCCGTCGCCACCGACCGCTCCGT
This sequence comes from Deltaproteobacteria bacterium, assembly GCA_020848905.1. Classification (NCBI taxonomy): domain Bacteria; kingdom Pseudomonadati; phylum Myxococcota; class Myxococcia; species Deltaproteobacteria bacterium. The sequence goes on along the minus strand of JADLHG010000069.1, from coordinate 53,818 downwards.
CGTCATCGCCACCGCGGCCTCGCTCATCTCGGCGGGGACCGAGCGCTATGTGGTCGAGCTCGCCCGCAAGAGCCTGGTCGGCAAGGCCCGCGAGCGCCCGGACCACGTGAAGCGGGTCCTGCAGAAGATCAAGCAGGAGGGCCTCCTCACGACGGCGCGGCAGGTGATGGCCAAGCTCGACGAGCCGATGCCCCTCGGCTACTCGTGCGCCGGCGTCGTCCTCGAGTGCGGCAAGGGAGTGGACGAGTTCAAGCCCGGCGACCGCGTGGCGGCTGCGGGTCCGCACGCCGGCATCGTCACCGTCGGCCGCAACCTCTGCGCGAAGATCCCCGACGGGGTGACGTTCGAGCAGGCGTCCTACACCTGCGTCGCCGCCATCGGCCTCGAGGGTGTTCGCCTCGCCCACCTGCAGCTCGGAGAGCGCGTGCTGGTGATCGGCCTCGGGCTGATCGGCCAGATCTGCGTCTGCCTGCTCAAGGCGCAGGGTTGCCGCGTCTTCGGCACCGACCTCGACCCGGCGAAGCTCGAGCTGGCGAAGAGCCTCGGCGCGGACGAGGTGGCGGTCGGCTCCCCGCTGGACCGCGTGATGGCCTTCAGCGACTCGCACGGGGTGGACGCCACGATCATCACCGCCGCCACGCAGAGCAACGCCCCCATCGAGTTCGCCGCCGAGGCCTGCCGCCCCAAGGGCCGCATCGTGCTCGTCGGCGTGGCGGGGCTGAACCTCCCGCGACCGCCCTTCTTCCAGAAGGAGCTCGAGTTCACCGTCTCCTCGTCCCTCGGGCCGGGGCGCAGCGACCCGAGCTACGAAGAGAAGGGGATCGACTACCCCATCGGGCACGCCCGCTGGACCGCCCAGCGCAACATGCAGACCGTCCTCGAGGTCATCGCCGCCGGCAAGCTCCCCGTCGAGCGACTGACCACGCACCACTTCCCCATCGAGCAGGCCGAGACGGCCTACGACGTCATCACCAGCAACCGCGAGCCCTACATGGGCCTCGTGCTCGATTATCCGCAGCTCCCCGCGCCGCGCCGCCGCATCGACCTGCGCTCCACGGGGGTCTCCACCGGCGGTCAGCTCGGCGTCAGCCTGATCGGCGCGGGCAACTTCGCGCGCCTCGTCCTGATGCCGATCCTCGGCAAGCTCGCGGGGGCCGATTTCCGCGGCCTGTGCACCGCCAAGGGGATGAACGCCGTGCACAGCGGCAACAAGCTCGGCTTCGCCTACGCCACCACCGAGGTGGACGAGGTCCTCTCGGACCCCGGGACGCAAGCGGTCTTCATCCTGACGCGCCACGACCTGCACGCCGACCTGGTGATCCGGGCGCTGCGCGCGGGCAAGCACGTCTTCGTGGAAAAGCCCCTCTGCGTCAGCCTGGAGCAGCTCCAGCGGATCGCCGACTGCGTCGAAGAACTGGGCGCTGCGTGCCCCGTGCTGATGGTGGGCTTCAACCGCCGCTTCGCCCCCGGCACCGCCACGCTGCGCAACCACTTCCGCGACGCCGGACCGCTCAGCATCAGCTACCGCTTCGCGCCGGGCCCGCTGCCGGCGAACGCCTGGCCCCAGGACGAGGAGATCGGCGGCGGCCGCATCGTGGGCGAAGGGTGCCACGCCCTCGACACCTGCGTCGCGCTGGCCGACAGCCCGCCGGTGCGCGTCTACGCCGAATCCGTGGACAAGACGGGGGGGCTCGAGACGACCGACGACCGCGTCTTCATCACCGTGCGCCACGCCAACGGCAGTGTCTCGAACATCTCGTACCAGGCCGGCGGCGATCGGTCGGGCCCCATCGAGCGCATCGAGATCTTCGGCGGCGGGCGAACGGCCACGCTCGACGCGTGGGATGCGATCGACCTCTGGCGGGGCGGCGCGCGCGAACGCGAGCGCGGCGGCAAGGACAAGGGACACGCGGCAGAGCTCCAGGCTTTCGTGCAGGCCTGCCGCACCGGTGAGTGGCCCATTCCGTGGAGCCACCTGTTCGGCGTGAGCTGGGCGACGCTGATGGCCGTGCGCAGCCTGCGCGAGGGCCTGCCGCTCGCCGCCAGCTCTCAGGAACTACGAGGCAGCAACGGCCACGGGTATCCGGAGGCTAGCGAGCCCTCGGTGGAGATCAGCGCATGACGACGGGAGGGATTCAGGTGGAGGAGCTCAAGGAGGCGGTTCGTCAGCATTGGCAGCGTCAGCCGTGCGGCACGCGCGACATCCCGACCGAGGAGCGACGACGCTTTTTCGACGAGATCGAGCGCGAGCGGTACGAATGGGAGCCCTACATCCCGGCCTTCGCCCGCTTCGAACGCGGCAAGGGAAAGCGCCTGCTCGAGGTAGGCGTTGGCGCAGGGACGGACTTCATCAACTGGGTGCGGCACGGCGCCATCGCTACGGGGGTCGACCTGACAGAGGCCGGCGTGGCGCTCACCCGCGAGCGGCTGGCGCTGGAAGAGCTCCGGGCCGAGGTGCTGCAGGCGGATGCGGAGCGGCTCCCCTTCCCCGACCAGAGCTTCGACCTGGTCTACTCGTACGGCGTGCTCCACCACAGCCCGAACACCGCGCGCGCCGTGAGCGAGGTTCATCGCGTGCTCCGTCCGGGCGGCACCGCGCTCATCATGGTCTACCACGTCCCCTCGTGGGTGGGCTTCATGCTCTGGGGAGTGCACTGCGCCGCGAAGCTTCGCCCCTGGAAGAGCCCGCGGTGGGCCATCTTCAACCACCTGGAGAGCCCCGGCACCAAGGCCTACACGCACGCCGAGGCCCGCGAGCTCTTCTCGGCCTTCTCGTCAGTGAACGTCCGTTCGCAGCTCAGCCACGGCGACCTTCTGCTCATGCGCCCGGCGCAGAAGTATCAGAGCTCGCTCGCCCGGCTGGCGTGGACCCTCTATCCGCGCTGGGCGATCAAGGCCACCGGGGACCGGTTCGGCCTCGGGCTCTTCATCGAGGCCACGAGGTAGTCCCCATGTGTGGCATCGCCGGCATCTACCACTATGGGGCTCCGGACCGGGAGGTCGACCGTCAGCTCCTCGAGCGCATGACGCGTCGCCTCGCCCACCGCGGCCCCGACGACGAAGGGTTTTACGTCGCCGGGCCCCTCGGGCTCGGACACCGCCGCCTGTCCATCGTGGACCTGTCGCCCACGGGCCACCAGCCCATGACCGACGACGGCACCTCGTGGATCAGCTACAACGGCGAGTTCTACAACCACGGCGACTATCGTCCGCAGCTCGCGGCGCGAGGGCATCGCTTTCGGGGTACCTCCGACACCGAGACCCTCCTCCACCTGCTCGACGAGCGGGGTCCGGGTGCCCTGACCGACGTGGCGGGCATCTTCACCTTCGCCTTCTGGGATGGGCGTCACCGGCGCCTCATCCTGGCGCGCGATCCGCTGGGCGTGAAGCAGCTCTACTACCACGACGACGGCTCGCGCATCGTCTTCGCCAGTGAGATCAAGGCGCTCCTGGAGTGTCCGGAGCTCCCGCGCGAGCCCGATCCACAGGGCGTAACAGAGTACCTGCACTTTCACACGCCGCTCTTCGAGCGGACCTTCTTCCGCGACATCCGGCAGGTGCGCGCGGGCGAGTACCTGGAGGTCAATCGCCACGGCGTTCACCCCCGCCGCTACTGGCAGCTCGACGGCTTCACCTCGCGCCCGGGTGATCCGGAGGACCATCTCGACGCGCTCCGCCGCCTGCTCACCTCGGTCGTGGGCGAGCAGCTCATGTCGGACGTGCCCGTGGGCTCCTTCTTCAGCGGCGGCATCGATTCGAGCGCCGTGGCCGCCTTCGCCACGCGCCACGGCAAACCGCCGATCTGCTTCGGCGTGCACTTCACGGACCAAGGCGTCATCGACGAAGCGCCGTTCCAGGAAGCGGCCGCCCGGGCCATGGGACTCGAGCTGGAATTGACCACGCTCGATGGCTCCACCTTTCCGGAGGACCTGCTCCGGCTGATGTACTTTCAGGACGAGCCGGTCATTGGCGCCGCGATGCTCCCGATGTACTACGTCAGTCGCCTGGCGAGTCGCCGGGTGAAGGTCTGCCTCGGGGGCCAGGGAGCGGACGAGATCTTCGCCGGCTACGCGCGCTACGCGCTCGCGCACCCCTTGAAGACCCTCACCTCCTACTTCGCCGGGCGCCGCGTCGGCCGCGGAGAGGCCTCGGCGGGCCAGCCGAGCGGCGCCGTTCACGGCAACCTCTTGAAGCAGCTCCTCGACGCGCAGAACCTTCGGCGCCTGCTGCTCGCCGCGCGCCACGCCACCGACTGGCGCGCGCGCTATTTCGACAACTTTGCGAAGGTCCCTGAAAAAGCGTGGAACGCGATATTTTCCGATCGGCGCTTCTCCAATCGGACCCACGCGCGGAACGTCTTCGACGACACGCTCTCGCGCTCGTCGGCCGAGGACCCGGTGGACAAGCTGCTCCACTGGGACATGCAGACCTACCTCCCCGGGCTCTTCCACCAGGAAGACCGCATGAGCATGGCCAACAGCATCGAGTCCCGCGTGCCGCTCGCCGACCCGCGGCTGGTGCGCTTCGCCTTTCACACTCCCTACGACCTGAAGCTTCGCGGTGGCGCCACCAAGTGGCTCCTGCGACAGGTGGTGGCGGACGTGGTGCCAGAGCTGGTCCTCAATCGCCGGAAGGTGGGCTTTGATACGCCGACGGCGGACTGGATGCGGGGGCCGCAGCGTGGCTTCATTCGTGAGCTGCTCCTGTCGACGAACGCCCGGACCCGTGGCTTCTGGAACCCGGCCGCCATCGAGACCCTGCTCGCGCACCCGGAGCGGCAGTACTGGGCCGACATGGTCTGGAAGCTCAGCGCCATCGAAGCCTGGGCGCGGATCTTCCTCGACCGGGAGACCCCGTCCGGCATTGTGGAGGACCAGCTAGCCCATGCTGCGTGACTCTCTTCAGGAGCTGCGGGAACTCGGCTTTCGCGGCACGGCCTTCCGCATCGGCTGGGAGCTCAAGACCCGCACCGGCCTGACGCAGACCTCGCCCCTGTCTCCCCGCGCGGGGGGCTCGCGGCGAACTCGTGTGGCCCACCTCGCGAACGACTGGGAGTGGACGGCGCGCCTCCCCTTTGCCGACCCGGTCGCAGTGGCCGACGCGATGCGAGACCGGATCTCGGCCGCAGCCCTGCAGCGACTCGACGAGCTCGCCACGCAGGCGATCCGCGGACGCATCCTCTGCTTCGGCCACTGGATGGGCAACTACGGCACCCCTCCCGACTGGACCCTGAACCCCGTCAACGGCCGCCACTGGGACCCGAAGGTGCACTGGTCTCGGGCCCTGGCCGCGGAGGCCGAGGTAGGCGACGTGAAGCTGAGCTGGGAGCTCGGCCGCTTTCCCCAAGCCTACCACCTCGCACGCGCGGCGGCCTTTCGCCCCGGCCGGGCGGAGGAGCTGGCCCACGCCCTCTACGGCCAGGTCCTCTCGTTCGTGCGCGAGAACCCGATCGGCTTCGGCATCCACTGGGCCTCGGGGCAGGAGGTCGCCATTCGCCTGCTCGCGTGGCTCTTCGCCCTCGACACGCTGATGGTGCGTAGCGGCGTCGGACGCGAGGCCGCCTCTACCGTGCGGGCGGCCTTCGTCGACGGCTGCCGCCACATCGAGCGCTTCATCGACTACGCCCGGGTGGCGGTCTACAACAACCACCTCCTCTCGGAGGCGCTCGGCCTCCACGCGGCCGGCGCGCTCTTGCCCGACCCCGAGGCGCACGGCTGGCGCGAGCTCTCCCGCTCCTTGCTCGACGAAGCGGCCGAGCGGCAGTTCTACGGCGACGGGGCCTACATCCAGCAGTCGCACAACTACCACCGGGTCGCGATCTACAGCCTCCTGTGGGCCGCCACGATCTCGCGCACGCTCGGTGAGGAACCCAGCGAACAACGCACGAGCGCCCTCGCCCGCTCGCTCGACTTTCTGCTGCAGCAGCAGAACCCGACGGACGGACGGCTTCCGAACTACGGTAGCAACGACGGGGCGCTGCCGAGCGTCCTGTCGACCTGCGACTTCTCCGACTTCCGGCCCTGCCTGCAGGCCGTGAGCCTCGCGGTACGCGGGGAGCGCCTCTATCCGCCTGGCCCCTGGGACGAGGCGGCGGCCTGGCTCCTCGGCCCCCAGTCGCTCGAGGCGCCGATGCGCGCCCCCGAACGCCGCTCGCTCTACTTCAACGAGACGGGCTACGTGGTCCTCCGCGGGCAGGACGAGACGAGCTTCGCCACCTTTCGCTGCGGGACCATAAGAGACCGTTTCGCGCAGATCGACATGCTGCACCTCGACGTGTGGTGGCGCGGGCACAACGTGCTCGTCGATCCCGGCAGCTACCTCTACAACGGCCCGGCCGAGTGGCACGACCACTTCATGCGTACGGCGTCGCACAACACGCTGACGGTGGACGGCCACGACCAGATGCTCCACTACCGGCGCTTCAAGGCGCTCTACTGGACACGGGCGAACGTGCTCCACTTCGAGGACGGAGAGCGCTTCTCCCTCTGCGTGGGCGAGCACCTCGGGTTCTCCCGGCTCGTCGAGGGGTGCGTGCACCGACGGTCGGTCCTGATGGTCAAGGACGGCCTCTGGGTGGTGGTCGACCGCGTCGAGGGTCAAGGGCCGCACACCGTCCGACTTCACTGGCTGGCCGGCGACTTTCCGTTCCGCTTCGACCGCGACGCCGCTCGACTGCAGCTAGAGACGCCGGCGGGGCCCTTCTCCGTCGCCATACGCCACGCCGACGGCAGCGTGGTCCCGGCCGACCTCGTAGCTGGCAGGAACGATCCACCGCGCGGCTGGCTCTCCCGCTACTACGCCCACAAGATCCCCGTCCCCTCGCTGGCCACGGAGCTCTCGACCACGCTGCCGCAGACCCTCGTGACCGTCCTCGGCCCCGGCGCGCCAGAGCTCGCGCGCGATGCGCGGGGCGGCTACGTCGTGCGCACCGAGACCCAGAGCGTGACGTTCCAGCTCCTGGGCGGGCGGATCGCCGGGGTGCGTCTCGCGCCCGAAAGCACCTCGGGAGCGCGAGTGTGAGCGTGAGCGTGACCGACGAGCGGCTGTTCGTCTACGGCGCGAGCGGCCACGGAAAGGTGGTGGCCGACATCCTGCTCGCCGGCGGCCTGACCGTGGACGGCTTCATCGACGACGCCCCTCCCTCTGCCGAGCCGCGGCTCGTCCTCGGCCTCCCCGTGGTGGGAAACAGCGCGTGGCTCTACGAACGCGCGCGTGAGGGCCGGGTGGCCGTGGCGCTCGGGATCGGCTCGAACCGCGTCCGCGCGCGCATCGCAGCGGTGTGTCGAGAACGCGGCGTCCGGCTCGTGACCGCCGTACACCCCTCGGCCATCCTTTCGCGCTTCGCCACCGTCGGGGAGGGGGCGGTCGTGATGGCAGGCGCGGCCATCAATCCCGGCGCCTCGGTCGGCGAGGGCGCGATCGTCAACACCGGCGTGGTGCTCGAACACGACGTCGTCGTCGGGGACTACGGCCACCTCTCCGCCAACGCCGCCACCGGCGGCGCTGCGTCGCTGGGCCGCTTCTCCCACCTCGGCCTGGGGGGCGTGATCCTTCCGGGCATCCGCGTCGGCGACCACACCGTCGTCGGCGCCGGAGCGGTCGTGGTGCGGGATCTACCGGACCGCGTCGTGGCGCTGGGCGTCCCCGCGCGCATTCACCGCCGCCTTTCGGAGGAGGAGACCTCGCCGTGAAGACCTTCGTGCTCGTCGCGGGCGCGCGACCCAACTTCATGAAGATCGCCCCGCTGCTGCACGCGATGGACCGCGACCCGCGTGGGCTCCGTGCACACCTCGTGCACACGGGACAGCACTACGACGCCGGCATGTCGGACGTCTTCTTCCAGCAGCTCGGCATCCGTGCGCCGGACGTCTACCTCGGCGTGGGTTCCGGCAGCCACGGCGCGCAGACCGCCAAGGTGCTCGCCGCGTTCGAGGAGCTGCTCGAAGGCCACGTCCCGCGTCCGTGCGGCGTGGTGGTGGTGGGCGACGTCAACTCCACCATGGCCGCGGCCCTCGCCGCCGTGAAACTGCAGCTCCCCGTGGCGCACGTCGAGGCGGGGTTACGCTCGGGCGACCGCACGATGCCCGAGGAGATCAACCGCCTCGTCACCGACGCCATTTCGGAGCTCCTGCTCGTCAGCGAGCCCGCCGGCGAGGCGAACCTGCGTGCCGAGGGGATCCCGAGCCACCGCGTCGTGTACGTGGGGAACGTGATGATCGATACCCTGGCCCGCGAGCTCCCTGCGGCGCGCGCGCTCGGGATGCCCGCGGGGCTCGGCCTGGCAGACGCTCCCTTCGCGCTGCTGACCCTCCATCGTCCCTCCAACGTTGACGACCCGAGCCGTCTCTCAGAGCTCGTCGACTTCATCACCTCGCTGACCCGCGACCTGGCCGTCGTCTTTCCGGCGCACCCCCGCACTCGGGCCCGCCTCGACGAGTTCGGCTTCACCGATCGCTTGCGCGCCCTCGGACGCGTGCAGCTCGCAGCACCACTCGGCTACCGCGAGAACCTGAGCCTGATGGCCGCGGCCCGCGTGGTGGTCACCGACTCCGGCGGAATCCAGGAGGAGACGAGCTTCCTCGGCGTCCCCTGCCTCACGCTGCGCCCGAACACCGAGCGACCGGTGACGGTCGAACTGGGCACCAACACCGTCGTGGGTCACGACCTGGTGCTAGCTCGCGCGCTGGTGGACGACGTCCTGGCGGGCCGCTACAAGCGCGGAGGCCCCATCCGCGGCTGGGACGGACATGCGGCGGAACGGGTGATCGCCGCGCTGGCCGAGCGCTGGAGCTGAAGGGGCCAGGGCCCTCTACACAGAAATGCGTTGTTGCGTGATCAAACATGGTCGCATGGGCAAGGTGACCATGTTTAGAGATTCGCGCGCTCGTGCCGGATGTAGTCCGCGACGTCCCGGATGATCTCCTCGATCCCGGTCTCCGGTGCGAAGCCGATCAGCTCCTTCAGCCGCGCGGTGTCCGGAATGCGCCGCGCCATGTCCTCGAAGCCCTGCGCGTAGGCCTGCTCGTACGGCACGTGCACGATCTCCGAGGCCGACCCCGTCAAGCGCTTCACGAGCTGCGCCAGCTCGAGGATCGACAGCTCGTGCTGGCTCCCGATGTTGATCACGCGCCCCACCGCCGTGGGCAGCTCCGAGAGCGCCACCAGGCACCGCACCACGTCGTGCACGTGGCCGAAGCAGCGACGCTGCTTCCCATCGCCGTAGACGGTGAGCGGTGCGCCTCGCAGCGCCTGGTCGACGAACGACGGGACCACCATGCCGTACCGCCCGGTCTGGCGCGGCCCCACGGTGTTGAAGAGCCGCACCACCACCGCCGGGACCGCCTTCTCCCGGTGGTAGGCCAGCGCCATGAACTCGTCCATCGCCTTGGAGCAGGCGTAGGCCCACCGCGCACGGCTGGTCGGCCCCATCACGAGGTCGGCCTCCTCGTTGAAGGGAAACACCTCGGCCTTGCCGTAGACCTCCGAGGTCGAGGCGATGAAGACCTTCTTCCCCTTCTTCGCCGCGAGGTCGAGGATCACCTCGGTGCCCCGCAGGTTCGTCGTGATGGTGTGCACCGGGCGCTCGACGATCAGCTTCACGCCCACCGCAGCCGCCATATGGAACACCACGTCCGCCATGTCGACGAGCTCGGCCGTGACCCGCGCGTTCGTCACGTCATCGATGACGTAGCTGAAGCGCCGGTTGCTCTTCAGGTGTTCGATGTTCCGGATGGTGCCCGTGGACAGGTCATCGATAACGCTGACCCAGTCGCCGCGGTGAAGGAAGGCCTCCGCCAGGTGCGAGCCGATGAAGCCCGCTCCACCCGTGATCAAGACGTTCATGACTCACTCCTCTGAAGTCTGAAGATAGTTACGTGGCAGCTTGCCCTCGCACGCTCTCCGTCATGGCACCGCAGCGCACCAGGTGGGCCACGACGGGTAGGGGCCGCTGAACGGCGTCTGCTTGGGCAACCCCAGAACGTACGGCTCGGGATTCACCCCCTTCGGGTGATCCTCGAAAAACATCAGGATGAACTTTGTGAAGTCGTCGGGCGGCCAGTTGTGCGCGTAGGCGTGCGTACAGCGGACCAGGAAGTGCCCGGAGTCGTGGTAGAGCTTGATCGCGTCGAGCGAGCCCTGGTGGAAGGAGTACGTGTCGCTCTTGTCGTTGGCACCGCCCCACGCGACCAGCCCAGCGGGCTTCTTGGCGAGCTTCCCGAGGAGCGTCGTCATGGGACACTCGAAGTAGTTCGGATCGGTCTTCGCCAGCGACAGCACTCCGCCCGAGGCCTGCGCGAAGGAGGCCAAGAGGTCTCCGCGGTGGGCCACCAGGTAGTTGATCCACTGCGCCCCCATGGAAAAACCCATGGCGTGAATCCGGTTCGTGTCGATCGTGAACTGCCGCGACAGGCAGACCAGCATCTCGTCGAAGAACTTGAGGTCCACGCTGGTCGCCGGATCGGTCTTGAAGTCCCACATCGGGAACTTCGTCTTGTCCACCGCCGCCGGCATGGCGAGGATGAAGGGCTTGTTGGCGGGGCTCGGGACGGTGGCCTTGCGGAAGTCCTCGGGGGTCCCCCCGAGGTAGTGGTACGCGAAGACCACCGGCAGCGGTTTGGCGTGGCCCGACGGCACGTTCACCAGCTCGATGAAGAACCGCCTGCTCCTCCCGCCGATCGTGAAGTTCTTGTTCTCCCCGACGACGAGGCCGCACGGCCTGGCCGTGTCCGCGACGATGGCCGCGTCGGCGGGGGCCGCCGCATCCACTGCGGGCCCATCGATCCTGGAGTCGGGGAGCGGGGCATCTGGCGTCCGCCCGTCGATCTGGACGCTAGCCTCGGGGCCTCCTCCACCGCCGTCCGCCACCGGCCTGATCTCGCTCGCGCAGCCCGTCGAGAGCAGCGAGCCCGTCAACACGGACACTGCCCACCTTCCCGGACGCCAGGTCCCTCGCTGCACCATCGCTCTACCTCGTGCGTGTGGGGTCACGATCCAAGCGCCATGCTTCGAAGCCGCCGCATCACGTCCGAGCGAAGACCGGGGAGCGACCCGCGGAAGACCCCATCGCGGCGCACTGAGCGGCTGCTCCGAGCAAAATGGCGAACCCCTTGGTCGGGAGATCTTTCTCCGCTGCGAGAAGCCTCATCTCCCGATCGACGTTCTAGCTCTCGGCGATCTCCGCGAGCTGACCGGAGCTGGCCTTGGCCCGCACCGCGGCGGCAGCCGCCACGGGCAGGGCCCCGAGCGTCACGGCCTGGGCACGCGCCCCCGCCGGAGCGCGGTCCCCCGTTGTCGCTGGGGCACGATCGCCTGCCGCGGTGCCGAGACCACGCAGGTCCAGCTGGGCGCTCTGTGGCCGCGCCGCTGGCGCCCTCGGCTCGTCGCCCGGGTTGCGCTCTGCGCCCGCCATGGCCGTTCGCTGGTACTCGGGGACTTGCGCCGCGAGCAGCTCCCGCACCGCCTCCGGACTGCCCTGCAGGAGCGGACCGAAAGCGTCGATCGCGCCGCGAAGCTGGTCCACGTCGCCGATCTGCGATCGCCCGGTCCAGATGCGAGGATGCTTCGTCTTGGCCGCGTTCTCCTCGGAGAGGTTGATCTCCTCGTAGAGCTTCTCGCCCGGGCGGATCCCCGAGAAGACGATGCGGATGTCGTCGTCCGGCCGGTAGCCCGACAGGCGGATGAGGTCGCGAGCAAGGTTCACGATCAGGATCGGCTCGCCCATCTCGAGGATGTAGATCTCCCCGCCGTCCCCCATCGCGCCCGCCTGCAGCACGAGCTGGCTGGCCTCGGGGATGGTCATGAAGTAGCGCCGCATCTCCGGGTGCGTGATCGTCACGGGCCCGCCGCGCGCGATCTGCTCCTTGAAGAGGGGGACCACGCTCCCCTGGCTACCGAGCACGTTGCCGAAACGCACGGTGATGAAGCGCGTCTCCGAGACGGCCGAGAGGCTCTGCACGTACATCTCGGCCAGCCGCTTCGTCGCCCCCATCACGGAGGTCGGGTTCACGGCCTTGTCCGTCGAAATCATCACGAACGCCTCGGCGCCCAGCTGATGCGCGAGGTCAGCCACCGCTCGGGTCCCCGTGACGTTGTTACGCACGGCCTCGCTCGGGTTCGCCTCCATCAGCGGAACGTGCTTGTGCGCCGCGGCGTGAAACACCACCTCCGGCCGATGAAGCGTCATGATCTGCTTCATCCGCTCGCGGTCCACGATGTTCGCGATGACGGGGGCCATCGCCAGGTCCGCAAAGGTCCGCTGGAGCTCGTTGTGAATGTGAAAGAGGGGGTTCTCTGCCTGCTCGACCATCACCAGCAGGCGCGGCCCGAAGCTGGCCACCTGACGGCAGATCTCGGAACCGATGCTGCCGCCGGCCCCCGTGACGAGCACGACCTTGCCGGTCAGGTATTCGCTGATGCGGTCCGTCTCGAGCTCGACCGGGGCCCGCCCGAGAAGGTCCTCGATTGCTACGTCACGGATCTTGGAGATGTTCACCCGACCCGCCAGGATCTCGTAGAGCCCGGGAGTGATCTGCACCTTCAGGTTGGCCGCTTCGGCCTGCGCCACGATCCGGCGGATCGACGCGGCGGGCACCGAGGCCATCGTGATCACGGCCAGCTCGGCGCCCAGCTCCTGCGCGAACTCGGCCAGCCGCTCCGTCGAACCCAGGACCTTGAAGCCGTGGATGATCGTCCCCTGCTTCCGCTTCTCGTCGTCGAGAAAGCCGAGGACCTCGAAGCCCACGTCCGGCCTCGACCGGACCTCGCGGGCCACCATCACGCCTGCGGACCCCGCGCCGATGAGCAAGGCCCGCTTCTTCGCGCTCGGGTAGACCGCCTGTCGCGGGCCCGTGCGCTTCGAGCGCTCGACGATCAGGCGCCAGATGCCGCGCACCGCGATGAGTCCCACGGTGGTCATGACCCATTCCGCAACGAGCACCCCGTACGGCACCGTGGCGAAAGCGGGGTTCACGCGCAGGCCGACCAGATTCGAGGCGGGCTCGACCCAGAAACGCGCAAAGGCCAGGAGCGCGCTCCCCGCGAGGGTCGACGCGACGAGCCGCGGCAGGTCGCGCAAGCTGATGTAGCGCCAGACCAGCCGGTACACGCTGAAGGCCGCGAAGAGCGACAGGCGCAGGAGCACCAGGTACGGCGCCACCAGGATGAGCTGCTTGATGTACTCGCGCGGCGGCTGGCCTTCGAACCGGATCCCGTAGGCCACGACGAAGGCGATACACACGACGAGAGCGTCGACGCCGATCTGCAGGAGGCGTGCGGTGGTAAGCTTCATGACAACAACAACCCATCCATCGCAGGAGACGCGTCCAGTGGGCCGTCATCTCGGCGGCTGTCGTAGGCGCGTAGCTTCTTCGACATCGAGGCTAGGGTCAAGTCGATTGTCGCTCCGAAAGGTTCTCGTATCAGGTGCCTTGGGCGCACCATCCGTTCACGGAGTCTCGGCGGTCGCGCGCCAAACCACTTGACCCACGACCTCATCTGTCCCATGTTTGCGAGCCTGCGGATGAAACGCATCTACCTCTCGCCCCCGCACGTGGGAGAGGACGAGCGACGGCTCCTCCTCGAAGCATTTGATTCCAATTGGGTCGCCCCTCTCGGGCCGCATGTGGACGCCTTCGAGGCGGAAATGGCGGCCTTCGTCGGCGCGAAACATGCAGTAGCGCTCTCGACCGGCACGGCGGGTCTGCACCTGTCGCTCGTGATGCTCGGCGTGCAGCCCGGCGACGAGGTCATCACCTCGACGCTCACCTTCGCCGCCACGGCCAACGCCATCGTGTACTGCGGGGCTCACCCGGTCTTCATCGACAGCTCGCCGGAAACCTGGACCATGGATCCGGCCCTTCTGGCGACCGAGCTCGAGGCCTGCCGCCGCCGCGGGCGTCTCCCCAAGGCCGTCATCCCCGTGGACCTCTACGGCCAGTGTGCGGACTATGACGCCATCGCCAGAGTCTGCGCCGACGCGGGTGTCCCGATCGTCGAAGACGCCGCTGAGGCGCTCGGGGCGACCTACCGGGGGCGCAACGCCGGCACCTTCGGCGAGCTCGGGATCCTCTCGTTCAACGGCAACAAGATCATCACCACCAGCGGCGGGGGGATGCTCCTCACGGACAATCCGAGGTGGGCCGAGCGCGCCCGCTTCCTCGCCACGCAGGCCCGAGACCCCGCGCCGCACTACCAGCACTCCGCGATCGGCTACAACTACCGGCTGAGCAACCTCCTCGCGGCCGTCGGGCGGGGCCAGCTTCGCGGCCTCCCTGCGCGCGTTGCCGCGCGGCGCGAGATCAACGCCTTCTACCGGCGCGAGCTCGCCGGCCTGGAGGGGATCACGTTCATGCCCGTAGCGCCGTACGGCGAGTGGAACGGCTGGCTCACCTGCATCCTCGTCGAGCCCGCCGCCTTCGGCGCGACCCGCGAAGACCTCCGCCTGCATCTGGAAGCGCACGACATCGAGGCGCGGCCGGTCTGGAAGCCGATGCACCTTCAGCCGGTCTTCTCGGGGTGCCGAGCGATCGAGGGCGACGTGGCCGCCCGTCTCTTCGAGCACGGACTCTGTCTGCCGAGCGGCTCGAGCCTCACCGCCGACGACCGGCGCCGGGTGGTGGACACCTTCCGGGCTGTGCGACGTCGAACGTAGACTGCCCTTCTCGGGAAGCGATTAGGCGCTGCCGGACCTCACTGGCGTGCGGCGCGCTCCCGGGACCTCAGAAGATCCGCTCGGGCACGAAGATGACGTCGCCAGGCTGAAGCCGGTAGCTGGCCGAGGCCGAGTCTCCCACGGGCACGTTCACCGTGTTGCTCTTGCCATTGTCTACCCGAGTCACCGTGACGCCGTCCTTGTTGGCCAGCGGCGTGAGGCCGCCCGCGAGCGTGATGGCTTCGATGAGCGACATGGCGTTGACGTAGTTGAAGGTGCCGGCCTTCTGCACCTGGCCCCAGACGAACACGCGCTTCTTCTTGTTGAAGTTCCTGGGGAAGACGTTGACGCTCGGGTTGCGGAGGTACCCGTTCGCCAGCCGCCGCTTGAGCAGGTCGGCCAGCTCCGGAGGCGTCATCCCCTTCGCATCCACGCGCCCGACCAGGGGGTAGTCGATCGTCCCGGCGTCGGAGACCTGGAAGTTGCCGGTCAGCTCCTTCTCGCCGAAAACCTCGATGCGAACGACATCCCCCACGTCGAGGATGTCCTTCATGGCCGCCGCTGCCGCCGCGAGCGTCTTCGGATCCGTCGGCGGCGCGGTGGTCCCGGCGCCCCGCGTACAGCCCGGTGCACAGATCCCAACCAGCCACCCAATGACTGCGGTGCCAAGCCACTGCTTCATACGACACATGTTCGTGAGCTTTCGTGCGTGAGCCGCCGACGTAGTCGGCCGAGCCTCCCCAACGACCTAGTAGGAGAACCCGACCTTTCCGTAGACTTGATGCTTCTGGAAGTTATTCGATCCGATGAAGCCCGTCATGCCGGCCGCCCCACCCGACGCCCCCGCACGCACCTGCATGTCGTAGCCGATCCCGATGTACACCCATTCCTGAATCTGCCAGTCGAAGCTGGCCCCGACGATGACGAGGTGCTGCTGCAGGTCGGGGGTCGTCGCTGCGCCCGTCGCTGGCAGCCCCTTGTACTGGCGGTAGCGATACTCGGCGCCCAGGTTCAGGATGAAGCGTTGCATGATGGCGTGGTTGTAGCGGAGGTACGCTAGCTCGTCGGTGTAGTAGTTGCCGTACATGGAATCTTCGAACAGGTGCTCGAAGCCCCCCCGCAGCGTGGCCGTCGGCGCGAACTGGTAGCCGAGCTCGGCCTTCCCGATGAACATGTTGTACGACGGCGCCGTCTTGTGGATGCTGTTTCCGTAGCCGGCCTTCAAGATGATCGACAGCCGCGTCGTGATCAAGCCCAGCAGACCGAGGGAGGCCCGGAAGGGCATGGAGTTGACCTTCGCCACGGGAGCGCTCGACGCGTTGTAGTAGTTCGTGAAGCGCTGGAGGACGTCGAGAGCCAGGGCCGTCTTCGGCAGGAGCCGCCACTTGGCGTTGAAGAGAATCTCGTGGGTCATGTGGTTGGCCCAGTTGAAGGAGCTCTCCTCGAACACGTCGATCAGGTTGGCGTATCCGACGTCGAAGCTGAGGCGCCCGCCGCCCGGCGTGATCGTGAACTTGACGCTCCCGCGGTTCATATCGCGCGCGAGCGTGTCCGGACCTTCGTAGTTGCGGGCGCTGACCGTGCGACTGAACTCATCGACGATGTCAAACGAGAAGGGACGTCCCTGCAGCACGCCGAGCCCGATTCCCGCGTTCAGCTCAACCGCGCGCTGGCCCTTCACCGACGCGTCGCCGCTCAGGTACTCGCGATAGCCGACGGCGGTCTTGAAGCGGAAGTTGACCTTCGGCCGATGCACGATGCCCGAGCCGTCCGTCAGCCGCTGCGGCGACAGCGTGGAGATGTCCAGGTGTCCGATGAGGCGCAGATACGGCGCGCCCTTCGCCCCATCCGTGTAGAAGACGTTCGAGTCGTACCGGCCTTCGACCGCGATGCCCGGGTGGAAGACGAGCGCGTCGCCCAGCTTGATGCCCGGGCCCTCGTTGTACCGAATCGGCGTCGGCGACTGCGCGTCTGCGGCCCCGCCATGCAATACAACAGCGACCAGACTGCAAGCTAGTCCAAGTCTCGTCCACATGAGCCGCTGCCTCGTAGTCGTACGCTCGCGCTACAACTCGCGAGAGAAAAGTTTCATCGGTAAGTGAGAGTGAAGCTCGCCCCGAACTAGTGCGGAGACGCGAGTGGCGGCCGCTCCATCGGAATCAGGGACGGCGCGTCCGTCGTGGGATCAGTCTGCGTGATGTCCGGGTCGACCTGAATGGTGACCTGGGTGGCGCCCACGTAGGCGATCTCTTCCCCGATGCAGGTTTCCGCTTCCTGCCCGAGCACGGTGACCTTCTGGTACATGATGGTCAGCTTGGAGAATTCGTGGCTACGTGCCCCTTCGTCTCCCCGGGCCGCGGCCATCTTCAGATTGTCGAGCGTCAACTCGCCCACCCGCAGGTTGCCCTTAATCTGGATCAGCTTGTCGTTGACGCAGTTCAGCTTGATGATGTCTTTCTCGGCGCGCGCCCGATCCCCGAGCCGCGAGGTTTGGTCCTGCACGTAGCGCATGCGAGAGATGTAGGCGTCGGATTGGCGGAGCTGCTCCTCGGCGCTCAGCCGACTCTCGCGCCGAAACCCGAGCTCGCCCTCGGGGGCGCCTTGTGCGAACACCGTCGTACCGGCCAGCAACAACCCCAAAGCGGATCTGGAAATCCACTTGTAGCGCTTCGACATGATGTCCCTGCCTCCCTCAAACCGGCTTCTGCTGGGTGGAACTTGAGCTCCACCAGTATATGGGTCTCGGTCCGACTGTCAACTCCCCATTGAGACGAAAATTTCCTTTTCATTCATCGTCTTACGACTGCAAAGGGCTCCTTGGGGGTCCGGCGCGCCCTCGTCTCGGCCCCCCGCCCGGTCGTGGCTGACGCCTGACAGACCCACCTCTCGGTACCCATCGTCCGGGCCGTACACAGGTGTAGCGGGACTGGGGCAGGCCGCTAGGTCGAGGATGAGTCGGACGCTCATGGAACTGCCTCGTTGGTTGCAGCACCTCGCGCGAGCGTTCGAACGAAGGCGAGGAATGCAGGCAGCGGGTCTTAGGCGGGAGGGTCGAAGCGCGCGGGCGCTCGCGTCGGCAGCTGCTAGTTCGAGGCCTGGAAGACGAACGGAACGGCGATCTCGGCCGGGCCGCCCTCGGGGGGCGGAAAGCGCCAGCGCGAGGCGAAGCTCTTGATGCAGGTCGCCACCGTGGGGTCGCCCACGCTGTCCCCCTCGACGTCCACCCCGGTCGTCCGGCCCATGGCGTTGACCTTGATCCGCACGTCCACCTTGCCCGTGAGCTTCGGGTTCCGCTTCAGGGCCCGCTGGTAGCATGCGCGGATGGCCGCCATCCCCTGCCGGATGATACGCCCCACGGCGTCCTCGTTCATCGTACCCGTGTCCACCTTGTGCGCGGCCTTCACGACGGCCTTGGGCACCTTCTCGGAGACCATCCCGCCCGTGCCCACCTCGCCCGGACCACCCACGCGGCCACCCAGGTCCCCGATCCCCACGCTCTTGCCGGTCCCGCTCCCTCCGCGCGGCCGCAGCCCCTGCGTTCCCTTGCCACCCACGCGAAGACCGCCCACCCCTTTGAGCGCGTTGTCGAGCTTCGTCCCGGGGTCGCCGCCCTTGATCAGGTCTTCGGCCGCGCCTCCCCGGCCCTTGACGCCGAGCAGCCGCAGCGCTCCGAGCCGCGCCACCTGCTCGGCAAGACGCGCTCGACGCGCCTCGGCCTTGGCCTGCTGGCAGGCGTCGTCGCACGGCGGTGCCTTGGCAGCCTTCTTCTTCTGCCCGCCACCGCCTTCCTTCTTGGCCGGCACCTTCTCGGCCTTCTCCGCCTGCTTCTCGCCTTCCTTGGAGATCTTGCTCAGGTCGAGCGCCTTCTTCGGCTCCTGGACCGTCGGCACGTACTCAGCGAAGTCATCGGGGATGGCCTCGAGATCCGGCTTGCGCGGGAAGTCGACCGTCTTCAGGTAGATGATGAACGCGAAGTTGAGCACCCCGACCGTGACGAAGCTCGTGGCCAGCGTCCAGTCCATGTTCGTGAAGAAGCTCCCCCGCACCGACGGTGGGAGCTGCGGCCGCGGCTGTACCGGCGGCGGCGCGACGAACTGGAAGAGCAGCGTGACCTCGCCCAGGAGCACCTTGCCGCGCGAGCCCTCGTTGAGCGCGACGCTCAGCAGGCCCTTGCCGCCGGCCTGCTGCGCCAGCCCACCCTGCCGGATCTGCTCGAGCGACAGCACCTGGTTGTTCACCGACACGCGTCCGTCCATCGCGTCGCTGAAGACCATGTGGTACTGATTGCCGCGCAGCTCGAAGAGGGTGAACTTCTTCGGCAGCGACGACGCCGGCACCACGATGCTGTTGCTCGGAGAGGCGCCGATCGTCACGCTCTCTCGCCGGCGAATCAGCCGCTCCTCGACGATCTTCCCCGCCTGAATCACACCGATGCGGAGGATCTTGGGCAGGCCTGCGGCCGCACCTTTCGGCGCGGTCGAACTGGCCATCTGCGGCACGGATTGTTTGGCCATCGCGGTAGTCCTTCTCGGGCGAGAGCGATCAGGTTAGTCGCTCGAGGCCCAGCGAGCCATTTCTTCTCATCGCACGCCCGACGGCTCGGGCCCCTACTCTAGCATCCCTGCCCGCGGCGGTGGCGGCCATCCCGAGCCCTGCCCACGCGCCGCGACACCCAACCTACGGCGTCCTGTCTCTCTCATCAGAGGCCGGGCTTCGCGGTTTGTTCCCGGAAGAGTGCGCTGGGCGCCCTGGCCGCGAGCCGGCCCGTCGCAGCCGGGAAGGGCTAGAATGGGCTGCCGCGAACGGCATCCACGATCCGAGGCACGAAGTCCTGCTTGAGCTGCGCCCAGTCGTAGTTGATCTGCGAGCGCTCGAGCACGTAGAAGGCGTTCGGCTTCTGGATGCGCCCCTCGATCACGAAGCCCGTCGTGATGCGGTAGACCTTCTTGCCACCCGCGCCACGCTCGACTTTCACCCCCGGCGCCTCTTCATTCCCGGTGGTCTTGGCCGCCTTGGCCGCGTCCTTGGCTTTCTCGCGGTCCGCGGCCGCCTTCTTCGCCGCGGCAGCCCGGTCCTCCGCGCGCCCCTGGGCTGACGCCGCGCCGCCGAGTCCGAGCAACGTTCCGAGCGCGATGATCAATGGCCCCTTGCGCATACCCTATGCCTCCTCACCGCGGGTGCTACTTCCCCGCGGGCTTCTTTCCCGTATCGGTGCTCGGCTTCTTCGTCGCGGGTGCCGGCTTCGGCGCCCCCGCCGCAGGCTTCTTCTCTTCCTTGGCGGCCTTCTTGTCTTCCTTCGCCGGCTTCTTCGCCGCGTCGCGCGCCTTCTGCTGCGCCTCGCGCTCGAGCCGCTTCTTCTCGCGCTCCGCCGCCTTCTGCGCCTCCGTCACGTAGTCGTCCACCGGGTCGTCCTTGGCCCGGAAGGCCGCCACGCTCTTGTAGCGCGTGAAGTGCTGCACCGCCGCGTCCAGCGCCTGCATGCGCGTCATCCCGGGGAACTCCTTCGCATCGAGAAAGAGGATCCCCAGGTTGAAGTAGACGTCCGGATAGCCGGGCTTCAGTCGCAGCGCCTGCTGATACGACTGCTGGGCCTTGACCAGCTTGTTGTCTCCGCGATACGCGCTGCCGAGGTTCAAGTGGGCCTCGGCGCGACTCGGCATCAGCTCGACCGCCTTCTCGAGCGCGGTGACCGCCGAGGTGTAGTTCTTCACGCGGACGTACTGCGCCCCCAAGTTCAGCCACGCCGGACCGTAGCCCGGCTTGACTTGCGTGGCCTTCTCGAAGTGCTTGAGCGCCTCGGTCTCGCTGTTCTGCTTGAGCGCGATGAAGCCCTTCAGGTTGTGACACTCGCCGGTCGTTCCGTCGATGTTGAGGGCGATGTCGCACACCGACTCGGCGAACTCGTACTTGCCGAGCTGGTAGTACGCGCGCGCCATCACCACCATCGCCGGCACGTACTTCTCCTTCCGGCGCAGCGCCGCGCGGCACTGGGTGACGGCCTGCTCGTACTGTCCCCGGCGAACCATGTCGGAGGCCGTGCTCACCATCCCCGTCGGAGGGGGCTCGTTGTCCTGCTCCTGCACCGGCTCCGTCGATTCCTCCGTCGGAGGAGCGGCGGGAGCCTCTTCCTTTCTGGGCGCTTCGCCCACCTTCGCGGGCTCGCCCTTGGGCTTGCTCGCCTTCGCCTCGTTCACGGCCTTCTTCGGGGTCGTCTCTTGCTCCGGCGTGCCGCAGCTCGCGAGACCGAGCATGCAAGCTACACCGAGGAGCCCGCCGATCGTCTTTCTGGACATGCCGTTCTCCTTGGGCCCCTTCCCTACTCGATCACCACTTCGATCCTCGGCTTCTTCAAGAGCGGGAAGCCCGTCGGGTCGAAGGCATTGAGACGCTTGAGCGCTTCTTCGGTGTACTCGTTCGAGACGCCGAACTCTCTCGACTTGGTGACGCACACCTCGTAGTTCTTCTTGGCCGTCTCCTCGTAGGGGCGCACGGCCTCGTCCAGTTTCTGGTCCAGCTGCGACTGGTACAGATCGAGAGCCTCCTGACCCAGTCGCTTCACCTGCGGCGGGATCGGCGCCGAACGGTACCCCTCGGCCAGAGTACGCGCGAAGTGCTCGTAAATCCCCCCCGCCCGGTACATGGCGGCGAGCGTCCAGCGCGCGAACTTGTAGGTCCAGATGCGCTCGTACTCGTTCTTGAGCCCGACGGCCTGCTTGGCCATCTTGTTCTCCTGCGCCTTCAACGTGTTCAAGGCGCCCTTGATCTTCGTTCCCAGGAATCCGCGGAGGCGTTCCTCGGCCAGCTCGAACGCAGCCTGCGCCGCGAAGCCCGCCGCGTCGGAGCCCGGCGCTTGACCACGCGCGCTGAACTCCGAGAGCGTCTGCCGGTAGAATTTCCGCGCCGTGTTCAGATCGCGCCGCTTCTGCGCCGACGCGGCGATGCGGAAGGTAGCCTCCACGGCGTGCGCTCCCTGCCCGGGCGCCGTACCGTGCGTGCGCGGGAAGTCGCGGTAGATCTTCAGCATGGAGTTGAAGTCGTTCATCTTCTCGTAGATCTTGCCCGCCCGGAAGGTGGCCTCCGCCGCCTCCTTGGGCTTGCCGATCACGCTCGCGTAGCGCAAGAAGAGCTGCGCCGAGCGCGCGTAGTCCTGGTCGTTCTCGAGGATGGTGGCAGCGTTGTAGATCGCGTCCGTCCGGTGGCTCGAGCTCGAGAAGCGCGGGCTGTCCGACAGGATCAGGTAGTTGGTCACCGCCTGCTTGAAGTTGAAGAAGCGCTGGTAATTGAGCGCGGAGCGCCAGAGCGCCTCGTGAGCCTGGGGGCTATTCGGGTAGTCGCGCCAGATACGCTCGTAGATCTTCGTCGCCGACTCGAACCGCTTCGAGTTCTCGAAGCACACCGCCGCGTTGTTGAGCGCCTTGTCGGCGTCTTCGCTCTTCGGATTGGCGTTGACGAGGTCGAGGTAGGCCTTGGCCGCCTTGTCCCACTGCTTGGCCTTCATCAGATCCTCGGCGCGCCTGAACTTGATGCCCTCGAGGAGCTGGGCGGCACCCGCCGCGACGCTCGAGCCCTTCTCGCCGCCGCACTTGGCGGCCTTGAGCTTGGTGGCCCACTCCTCCATCTTGTTCAGGTTCTTCTCGAGCTGGTACATCACGAGCACCGCCTGCCCCGCCGTGATGGCCATCGGGTCCTTGCAGTACTTCTGGTAGATGTCGCCGAAGCGCCGGCGCGCGTCGTCGAAGTGCATGAAGCGGTACGCCACCTCGGCCGCCTTGTAGACCAGCCGCGGGGTGCGGGCCGAGGCAGGAAGCACGCGGGCGTAGGCGTCGAGCGACTCCTGCCACTTCTTGTAGGGCTCGGGAAGCTCGATCTTGGCGAGGGACGCCGGGGGCGGATCCGTCTTCGGCAGCGGCGGGTCCGGCAGCTTCTTCTCGCGCACCTGCTGGTTGATGAACTCCTCGTAGGCCTTCGTGGCCGAGAACGCCGCCTCTTCCTGGTAGCGGTTGTCGAGGTTCGAGTCCCGCACCGCCGCAAAGGCCGCACCCGCCTCGAGGAACTTCTGCGAGTAGTAGAGACAGCTCGCGTACGAGTAGCGGATCTCGTAGCTGTTCTTCGTGTCGGGGAAGCGCTCCAGGTAGCGCTGGTAGGCGCGCGCCGCGAGCTCGTACTCGGTCGCGGCCTGCTGCAGGAGCTTGCCGTCCGACATGGCGAGGCCGCGCTTCTTCAACTCCTGACCCGCCTTGTGGTGAAAGACGGCCGCCTGGATCAGCGCCTGCTCGTCGTACTCGCGGGCCTTGCGCAACGCCTTCGGGTTGTTCCGGTTGCGACGCTCCCATTCGGTCCCCTTGCCGAAGAGGCGCGTGAACTCCTCGCGCTCCTTGATCGCCTCGTCGAACCGCCGGAGCCGTTCCATCGCCAGGATCACCTTGTCCTGGATGTCCGGGTTGTCGCCGTGATAGGGCCAGCGCTTCAGCGTGACCTTGTAAACCTTGATCGCATCGTCGTAGCGCGTGGTGTCGAAGTAGATGTCCGCCAGCCGGCGATACACCTCGAATACGTGCTTCTCCGCGTCGCGACCGGCGTAGAACTTGTCGATGCGCGACAGCCCCGTCTCCGCGTCGGGGGCCGTGTCGCCGTCCCAGTCCTCTTCCGCGAAGCTCACGCCGAGGTACTGGAGCGACTCCGGCCGCATGTCCGAGCCCAGCTTGCCCGTACGCTCCTGCTCCTTGTCGGCGTAGGCCATCAGCATGTCGAAGTGTTTGATCGCCTCGGGGAAGCGGTCGGCCCGGTAATAGGTCCAGGCCAGCTTGTAGAGCGCCTCGTCGTAGTAGGCGTTGTCCTTCGGACCGAGGTCGAGCACCCGCCGGTAGGCCGCGATCGCCGAGCCGAGTTGATTCTCGTCGAAGTGGTACTCGCCGATGCGAATCCACGACTCCGGCGTGAACTTGCTCTGCCCACGGAGCGGCGTGCAGTCGTTGTAGGCCGTGGTGAGGAACGCCGGCTTCGTCGAGATCGTCGCCGTCACGAGCGGCTTCTTCTTCCCCTTCCCCTTGCCCTTGGTCTCCACCGGCTCGGGCTCCGGCGGCGCCGGCTTCTCGTCGCTCAGCGGGGGCTTGTGGCGGTTCGAGCAGACGAGCGAGAGAAAGGCCTGGTTCCCCGGCTGCGTCTCCCCCATCTCGGACAAGCAGAAGCCGAGCAGGTAGTACGCGCCGTCCACGAGCCGGTACGACGGGAACTCGCGAATCAGGCGGCGATAGAGGTCGATGGTCTGCTGGTAGCTTTGCTTGGGCGGCGTGGGCGCCACGGCCCGCTGCCCCTTCTCGAAGGCGCGGAGGTCCTTTTCGTGCTGCTCCGTCGCCATGAGGTATTCGTCGCTCGACTTCTCGAAGTAGAGCTCCGCGAGCCGGAAGAGCACGTCCGGCGTCCAGCGCCGGTCGTGCGGGTAGCGGCGTAGGAAGTCCTCGAAGAGCGTGATCGCCGCGACGCGACGGGTCCTCTCCTCCGACTCCTCGCGCCGGATCTTGACGTCGAAGGAGCCGAGGAGGGTCTTGCGCCGCAGGTCGTAGGCCCGCCGGACCATGTTGTTGACGGTCGCACGGTAGCTGTCTGCCGCCTTCTTGAAGCGATCCGTGTCCTGGATCGCCTCCTGGAGCGCCTTCAGCTCCTCCGGCGAGTAGGGACGGGCCGGAGCCGGCTCTGCCACCGCCCGAGCGGACGGCGCCGCGGGCGCTGGCTTCGACGGCGCGGGAGCCGCTTGCGCGACCGTTCCCACGAGAAGCAACGTCGTCGGCACGACGAACCTTGGGAGTCTAGACATCATGCCTTCCTCGCGCAGGCCTCACCACCACTGAGCCCTAGTCTGCAGCCAAGCGACCGTGTTCGAGCCGCGTCCAACGTCATTCGGTGCTCGGTCAGTCCTCTTTGAGGACTTCCCGGAACTCGTCGTCCAGAACCTTGAGGTCCATCTTCTGCTGCCGGGCCAGCCGCGAGAGCTCTTTGCTCTTGGCGTCCTTGAGCGCCCAGGCCACATCGATGATACCCACGTCGGCCCTCACGACGATCTCGTAGAACCGCTTTGCGATGTCGCGAAAGCCGTCGTAGGCCACTGCCCCCGCGACCTGGTCGCTCTGCGACTTGTACTCGGCGACCTCCACGTTGTACTTCTCGAGGAGGTCCCGCTCCTCCTTGATCACCGCGCGGACGTGCGTGAGCTTCTGCTCGACGCCCTGATCCAGTCGCTGGTTGAAACTATCGACGGTGACCTCGACGCTCGCGCAGCGCTGCAGCAGCCCCGCGAGGCCGTCGAACTCGCCCCCCTGCGCCCCGCCGAGCCGCGGCCGCAGCGCCGCGTAGAACTGGTGCTCCGCCGCCACCACTTCCTTGTACTTCGCCCGGAGCTGCCGCTCGGCGACCTCCTCGGGGCCGCCGACCCCCGAGGCGTCCTTGGCGTCGGAGACCGCCTTGCGAAGCTCCTCGACCTCGGCCTGCAGTCCGGCGATGATCGACCGAACCTCGTCCGTCTCCTTGCGGAAACTCTCGCGCGCGTCGGCCTTCGCCGACTTCGCGGTGTCGCGCACGTACTTCTCCGACGCGACGAGCTGTGCGCGGAGACTCTGCACCATCACCTGGAGCTCGGAGATCTGCCGGTCGAGCAGCACGAGCTGGCCGATCTTGGTCTGCTCGCGCGAGGAGATGCCGGCCGCGTCCACGGGCAGCTTCTCGATCAGCCGCTCGAGCGTGGCCCGCTTGCCGTAGAGCGACGCGAGCTGATCCCGCTCCGTCCCCGTCGCCACGGGCTCGATGAGGCGCCGCTCCTCGGCCAGAATGCGCCGACGGGCGTGCGCAACGCGGTTCTCGAGCTCGAGAGAGCTCGTGCGCGCCGACGCGAACTCGGGAAAGATCTTGATCCGCGCCGGAGAATTGATCGCGCGCTCCAGCCGCTCGATCAGCTCCTTCGACTCGCTGACGCTCCCCTGCATCTCGCGCACGTCGGTGACCACGCCCAGGGCGCGACCGACGTTCGGAAGCTCCTTGACCCAGTTGAGCGCGAGCTCGGGCACCTGGATCGTGATCGACATCTCACCCGTGTTGCGCGCGAGCAGGGCGTCGAAGAAGACGTTCGGATCCTTGTGCGTCGCGAGGAGGCCGGCCATGCGCGCCTGCGCGGGGTGGAATTGCTCCCGGGTCTTGGAGAAGAGATCGGTCGCCTTCCCCCACTCTTTGAGGCGGATGAGCAGGTTCCCCTGGAGCACCCGCACCTCAGGGATGAACGGGCTGTCCGGGTGCGCGAGCATGAGGAGATCGAGCGCGCGACTGGCCTTCTGAAACTCGCCGGCCTTCACGAACGCCCAGCAGATCTCGTAGAGGGCCGTGTCGAACTCCTTCGACCGTCGATCGACGCGCTGGTACTGGTCGATGGCCTCGGCGATCTTGCCCTTCTCGTAGAGGAGGCGTCCGAGCGCCAGGTAGGTGAGTTGCCGGACCTGCTGGTCGCCGCCGCTCTTCGTCGGAACGCGCAGGAGGTCCTGGTAGACCCGCATCGCCCCGGCGTGGTCCTTGCGCCGCACGTAGATGGCTCCGAGAAAGTACTGGGCGTGGTGATAGTACGTGTGCCCCTGCGAGATGGCGCGGAAAGCGCTGGCCGCCGTGTCCAGATCACCCTTGAAGTAGTAGAACTTGCCCTTGACGTAGGGAACGGACGGCTTGAGCTGGTCCGCCGGGATGTTGCCGAGGAGCGAGAGGTAGGTGTTCACCTCCGCGGTGTCGCCCGTGCGCAGCGAGAGCTCGATGAGCCGCTGGAGCGCCTCCTGGTAGTACTTGCCGCGCACCTCGCTCACGATGAGCTGGAAGTAGCGCCGCGCGCTCAAGAAGTCCCGCTTGTTGTAGAGCGAATCCGCGAGGAAGAACACCGCCTCCGGATAGCCGCGCGTGTTCTTGAATCGGTTCACGTAGTCGAGCAGGATGATCGCGGCGCGCGTGTAGTCGCGCAGGTTGTAGAGCACCTGCGCGTCGACGAGCCGGTGCTCGGCGAGCTGCTCGCTCGAGGCCGCCTGCGTCCGGTGCCGAACGCTGAGCGTGCGGGTCTGCTGCTCGATCTCCGAGACCTCGGTTCGCACGTCGCTTCCCGGCCCGGCGAGGGCGGGAAACGCGACGCACACCACCGCCAGCGCCACGGCCCCAAGGCCCAGGCGCTGGCCCCAGCCTTGCCGCCTGCTCATTGGCCCTGTCCTTTGCCCACCGAGTAGAGGTTGGTGTCGAACTTGACGGCCGGGCGGTCCTTCAGCTCGGTCGTCATGTTGCCCTTCTCATAGGCCCTGACAGTGAGGACGGGCTGACGCCCCTCGGCGGCCGTGAAGGTGTGGCTCGCCTTCGCCGTGAAGACGTAGCCCTTGAGGTAGGAAAAGATCCCGTAGCCGTGGCCACGGAAGACCATGTGCACCGAGATGGTGTGGTTGCCGGGCACGATGCTCCCGTTGAAGACCTCGAACTCGCGCTGGCCGTCGAGCCCGCCGCTGTCGTCGGCCTTGGAGAAGATCTGCGCTCCGTCCACGGCGTAGACCAGGCGCACGAGCCGGAAGGAACTCCCCATCTCGTTCTTGTGCTTGATCACCGCGCGGGAGCCGGCGATGACGCCGTGGAGCACGGTCTCCTTGAGCAGGTTCAGCCGGGCCTTGGAGCGGAAGATGCGCTCCTTGAGCTCGTTCACCTTCTGCTCGAGGGCTTTGAGCTGCACCGCGTGCGTTCCGCTCGTCGGCGACGGCTGCGGGACGGGCGCCGCCTCGGCGGATCCGCCGCCACTGGCCGCGGGCGCGGCAGCAGCACCACCTTGCCCCGAAGCAGCCGGAGAGTCCTTACTCTTGTCGCCCCCCTTCGCGGGCTGCGCGGAGCCAGGACCAGCGCAAATCAGACTGCCGAGGATTACTGCTGCAACGGGAAGAGATCGTCTGAACATACTGCACCCTCCGGCCTACGTGCGTTGCACTGAGACGACAACCCGACGCCCACCAGGCTGACGAGGAACGGCTCGCGCTCTCCAACGACAACCTGTCCAAGGCGGAACTAGTCGCACCCCGCGGGACGCGATACTGCGGTGCTGTGAACGCGGCAGGTATACCAGAACGCCCCCCGGGTGTCAACGAAGGGGCTCGCCAATTTCACGCGTCAGTTGTGGAGGTTAGGACGCGGGAGGCTCCTCCGAGCGCACCTTTACGAGCAGCGCCCAGATGGCCTCCAAGAGCGCTGGAAGACCCTCTCCGGTGACCCCGGAAAGCGTGTGGACCCGCTCGCCGGCGGCGGAGAAGTCACGCGCCAGCTCCTCCCGGCGCTCGGGCGCGAGCAGATCGACCTTGTTCAGCACCACGAGCGCGGGACGGGCGGCGAGCTCCTCGGCGTGCGCCGAGAGTTCCCCGCGCAAGACGGCCAGATCATCGAGCGGCGTGCCCGGCTCACCGTAAAGCGCGCGCCGGTCGTCGAGCAGAAAGACCACGACGCGGGTGCGGTGGATGTGCTTGAGGAAGCGATGGCCCAGGCCGGCCCCCTGGCTGGCGCCTTCGATGAGCCCGGGGATGTCGGCCATCACGAACGAGCGCTCGTCGGAGAGCCCCACCACCCCGAGGTTCGGCACGAGGGTGGTGAAGGGGTAGTCGGCGACCTTCGGTCGCGCCGCCGACACGCGCGAGATGAGCGTCGACTTGCCCGCGTTCGGCAGACCCACGAGACCCACCTCGGCCAGCAGCTTGAGCTCAAGGCGCAGCTCGCGGCACTCCCCCGGCTCGCCCGGGTCCGCGCGCCTCGGGGCCTGGTTGGTGGAGGTGGCGTAGTGCATGTTGCCGTGGCCACCGCGCCCCCCACGCGCCGCCACGAAGGTCTGCCCGGCGGTCACGAGGTCGGCGAGCAGTTCGCCCCCCGCGAGGTCGTAGACCAGCGTCCCGCACGGCACGCGCACCACGAGGTCGTCCCCGGCGTGTCCGAAACGATCCCTCCCCTGGCCGTGCTCGCCGGAGGCGGCGCGATAGCTTCTCTGGTACTTGAGATCCAGGAGGGTGCTCATGCCTGGATCCGCGACGAACACCACCGCCCCGCCGCGCCCCCCGTCGCCGCCCGAAGGCCCCCCCTTGGGCACGTGCGATTCCCGGCGGAAGGCCAC
Source organism: Deltaproteobacteria bacterium (assembly GCA_020848905.1). Taxonomy (NCBI): domain Bacteria; kingdom Pseudomonadati; phylum Myxococcota; class Myxococcia; species Deltaproteobacteria bacterium. The sequence continues at coordinate 25,025 of JADLHG010000069.1, read as the reverse complement.
ACAACCCTTGCCGCCGTCGCCGGCCTGGACCTGAATCGTAACTTCGTCGATGAAGCGCATGGTCCTCTGCGGGTGCCGGCGCAGCGCCGTTCCAGCCACGCGACGCCGTCGCGCAACGCGGAACTCCCGAAGCTATCGTAGGAAGGCCTCGGTCCCCATCGAGGGGCCGGAGGACGCGCCGGCGCCTACGACTGCGCGGGCTGCTCCGCGCCGGGCAGCACGGACACGCGGCTGCGATGACCCACGGTGCGGTCGTATTTCACGACGCCGTCGATGAGCGCGAAGAGCGTGAAGTCCTTGCCCACCCCCACGTTGCGACCGGCGTGCACGACCGTGCCCACCTGACGAACGAGGATGTTGCCGGCGCGCACCTGTTCTCCGCCGAAGCGCTTGATCCCGCGCCGCTGCGATTGCGAGTCGCGTCCGTTGCGAGAGCTACCCTGACCTTTTTTATGTGCCATCTGTGGCCTCTACTCTCAGCGGGGCTCCGACTCAGACGGATCCTTGAATGCCGGTGATCCGCAGCGCGGTGTAGGGCTGCCGATGCCCATTCTTTCGCCGATACCGCTTCCGCCGACGGTACTTGTAAATGATGACCTTGCGGTGGCGATCCTGCTCGAGGATCTCCGCGGTCACCTGCGCCCCCGCCACGAGCGGCCGGCCGAGGGACATCTGCTCCCCGTTCACGAGGAGCAGCACTTGATCGAGCACCACGGGCTGGCCGGGCTCTCCCGGGAGCTTTTCGACCTTGAGGGTGTCGCCCTCGGTCACGCGGTACTGCTTGCCGCCTGTCTTCACCACAGCGTACATCGCAGCTTGTCCTTGCCTTCGAGGCCGTGTGGCCTCGCTTCACACCACGGGGTCCATCGGTCGTGCGGCCGCCCACCAGGATCCCTTGAGGAGCGAGCCGACGCGGCAGTCTACTCGGCAGCGCCCCCGTGTCAAGAGCTCCCTGCCGGCCGTGCAGGCTTGCGGGCGGCCGCGGCCCCCGAAACCGGGCAGCTTCGGCAGAGACCCCCGCCAAAGTTACCTTGTCGGCTGCCCTGCGTTAAAGGACAACGCAAGAATATGGCCTATAAATATAGACAGATATGCAAATAAACATTTAAATCATGCAAATCGTTTTTCATTGACGCGCCGGGCGGCCAGGAGTACGTTAGTTCTCGAAGCCGGAACGCCCCGGACTCCTCACGGTCAGATCAGGTCGGGCGGAAGTGCTTCGTGGGGAAGGGGGCCACACCGAACGGGGGCCCTGGCGGTGTGGCGGGGGCAAGAAAGGGGGCGCGGGAGTCCGGAGGGCTTGAACCCGGACCTTCCCAGCGCCCCCTTCGATTTCTTGCCCCACCCCTTCGACCCCAGGTCATAGGGCCCGGCCCTTACGCGAACAACGCCTGGATGCTCGCGACCTCGGGGGGGAGCGCCACGCCGGCCTCCGTGACGAGAGCCCGGATGAGCCGGGCAGGCGTCACGTCGAAGGCGGGGTAACGCACCTTCACGTGCTCGGGCGCGATGCGAACCGACCCCACGTGCGTGACCTCGTCGGCCGGGCGCTCCTCGATCGGGATCTGCTCGCCGCTCGTCAGCGTGAGGTCGATCGTCGAGCGCGGAGCAGCCACGTAGAACGGGAGCTCGTGATGGTGGGCCAGCACGGCCACCCCGTAGGTGCCGATCTTGTTCGCCACGTCCCCGTTGCGCGTCACGCGGTCCGCACCCACGACGCAGCACTGGATCTCTCCTCGCCGCATCAGGTCGGCCGCCATGTTGTCGCAGATGAGGGTGACGTCGATGCCGTCGCGCTGCAGCTCCCACGCGGTCAGACGCGCCCCTTGCAGGTAGGGCCGCGTCTCGTCGGCGAACACCCGCAGGCGCTTGCCCGCCGCGACCGCCGCGCGAATCACGCCGAGGGCCGTGCCGTAGCCCGCCGTCGCGAGCGCCCCCGCGTTGCAGTGCGTGAGTACGCCGGCACCCTCGGGAATCAGCTCCGCACCGTGGCGTCCCATCACCCGGCAGGCTTCGAGGTCCTCGCGCGTGATGGCCAGCGCCTCGCGCTCGAGCAAGTGCCGCGCCTCGGCCACGCCGCCCGACGCGAGCGCGGCCTCGGCGACCCGCTGCTGGCGCGCCACGGCCCACATCAGGTTCACGGCCGTGGGTCTCGCGCGGGCCATCCGCTCGCAGAGGGCGGAAAACCCTGCGCGGAAGCGACCTACGTCGTCGGGGAGCGCCGAGCGTGCGGACGCTGCGAGTCCCATCGCCGCCGCGCAGCCGATGGCGGGCGCGCCGCGGACGACCATCTCCCGGATGGCGCCCGCGACCCCGTCCGCGTCGTCATAGGCGAGCCAGACCTCCTCGAGCGGCAGGCGCCGCTGATCGAGCAGCACGACGCGCCCGTCATCCCAGAAGAGGGGGCTCTGTACCTCGTCCCAGAGCGCGCGATGAATCGCCGTCGGCATGTCTAGCTCTCCTTGGTAGCGGGCGAGGCCGGCGCGCAGGCGCGGACCTACGCCGCAGTAGCCCCCCGGCCGAACGCGAGCTAACCCTCCAGAGCTCGCTTGAGGAGGTCGTTCACGAGCTGCGGATTGGCCTTGCCCTTGGTCGCTTGCATCACCTGCCCCACGAAGAAGCCGTAGAGCTTCGTCTTTCCCGCGCGGTAGTCGGCCACCTTTTCCGCGTTGGCCTCGAGGATCCCTCGCACCACGCACTCGATGGCCGAGGTGTCGCTCTGCTGGAAGAGGTTATCCGCCTCCGCGATCTCCCTCGCCGAGCGCCCCGTCATCCACATGCGCGGCCAGATCTCCTTGGCCAGCTTGCCGCTCACCGCCCCGGACGCGACGAGGCCGAGCAACTCGGCGAGCGCCGCGGGCGTAACGGGCGCGCTCGTGACCGCCCGCGCGTCGGCCACGCGCGAGAGCAGCTCGGTGAGCATCCAGTTGGCGGCGCGCTTCGGCTGCGCGCCAGCGGCGACGGCCTGCTCGAAGTAGTCGGCCAGCTCGCGCTCGCGGGTCAGCTCGGCCGCGTCGTACTCGGAAAGCTCGAGCTCTTCGACGAAGCGCCGGCGTCGCCGGAGGGGTAGCTCGGGGAGCGCATCGCGGAGCGCCTCGATGCGCGCGTCGTCGACGGCGAGGGGGGGGAGGTCCGGCTCGGGGAAGTAACGGTAGTCGTGCGCCTCCTCCTTCGAACGCATGCTCTCGGTGACGCCGCGGTCCGCGTTCCAGAGCCGCGTCTCCTGCACGATCGTCTCGCCGCGCCGCAGGAGCGCCCCCTGCCGCTCGATCTCGAACTCCAGCGCCTTCTGCACGAAGCGAAAGGAGTTGAGGTTCTTCACCTCGACCTTGGTGCCCAGCCGCTGGCTCCCACGGGGACGCAGCGACACGTTCGCGTCGCAGCGCAGCGACCCCTGTTCGAGATTCCCGTCGCAGATGTCGAGCGCGCGGACGATGGCGCGCAGGGCTCGCATGTACTCGGCCGCCTCCTCGGGGCTGCGCACCTCGGGCTCCGACACGACCTCGATGAGCGGTACTCCGGCGCGGTTGAGGTCCACCATCGAGGCCTTGGCCTGCGGCAGGTGGAGGTTTTTCCCCGCGTCCTCTTCGAGGTGGATCCGCGTCAACCCGACGCGATGGAGCGCCTCGTTCCACCAGAACTCGAGGCTGCCACCTTCGGCGATCGGCTCGTCGTACTGCGAGATCTGATAGCCCTTCGGCAGGTCGGGATAGAAGTAGTTCTTTCGGGCGAAGCGGCTGCGCCGACGAATACTGCACCCGGTGGCGAGGGCCATCTTGAGGGCGTAGTCCACGGCGGTGCGGTTGAGCACGGGGAGCACGCCGGGCTGCCCGGTGCACACGGCGCAGATCTGCGTGTTCGGCGCGGCGCCGAAGGTCGCGCTGCAGCCGCAGAAGAGCTTGCTCGCGGTGCTGAGCTGCACGTGCACCTCGAGGCCGATGACCGGTTCGAAGTCCGGACTCATCACGGCACCTCGGCGACGGCGATGGGGGGCACGCGCGTGTGCCAGTCGGTGGCCCGCTCGTAGGCCGCAGCGACGGTGAAGACGGCCTCCTCGCCCAGCGCCGGCCCGAGGAGCTGGAGCCCGATGGGCAGGTTCTCGCGGGTGAAGCCGCAACCGAGCGAGAGCCCGGGGAGCCCCGCCAGGTTGCACGAGATGGTGAAGATGTCGGCCAGGTACATCTGCAGGGGATCGCTCACCCGCTCGCCCAGCCGGAAGGCGGGGACGGGCGAGGTGGGGGTCGCGATCACGTCGCAGCGTTCGAAGGCCGCGGCGAAGTCCCCGCGGATGAGGGTGCGCACCTTCTGGGCCTTGGCGTAGTAGGCCTCGTAGTAGCCGGCGGAGAGGGCGAAGGTCCCGAGCATGATGCGGCGCTTGACCTCGGGGCCGAAGCCCTGCTGCCGCGTGCGCTCGTAGAGGTCGACCAAGCTCTCGGGGTCCGCGGCACGGAGACCGTAGCGCACACCGTCGTAGCGCGCGAGGTTCGAGGAGGCCTCGGCGGTGCAGATCAGGTAGTAGGTCGCGATGGCGTAGCGCGTGTGCGGCAGCGTCACCTCGACCACGTGCGCCCCCTGGGCTTCGAGCGTGGCGAGCGCGGCCTTCACCGCGCGCTCCACCTCGGGGTCGAGCCCGTCGATGAAATACTCCTTCGGCACCCCGATGCGCAGGCCGCGAAGCTCGCGGCGGCAGGCGGCGCGGTAGGCCCCGACCGGCGCCGGGACGCTCGTGGCATCCAGGGGATCGACCCCCGCGATCGCCTCGAGCAAGAGCGCCGCGTCCTCGACGTTGGTGGCGAGCGGGCCCACCTGATCGAGGCTGGAGGCGAAGGCGATCACGCCGTAGCGGCTGACGCGCCCGTAGGTCGGCTTGATCCCCACCACTCCGCAGTGCGCCGCGGGCTGACGGATCGAGCCCCCCGTGTCGGTGCCGAGGGCGGCGGCGCAGAGGCGCGCTGCGACGGCCGCGGCCGACCCGCCGGAGGAGCCGCCGGGCACGCGCGCCAGGTCCCAGGGGTTCTTCACCGCCCCGAAGGCCGAATTCTCGTTCGAGCTGCCCATGGCGAACTCGTCCATGTTCAGCTTGCCGAGGAGCACCGCGCCGGCAGCCTTGAGACGGGCCGTGGGGGTGCCATCGAAGGGAGGAAGCCAGCGCTCGAGGATCCGGGACCCGCAGGTGGTGCGGACCCCCGCGGTCACGAAGATGTCCTTCAGCGCCACGGGGACGCCCGCGAGCGGCCCGGGATCCCGGCCGTCGGCGAGCGCGCGGTCCACGGCGTTGGCCGCGGCGAGCGCTCCCTCGCGGTCCACCGTGAGAAACGTGCCGAGCTGTGGGTCGAGCGCGTCGATGCGGGCGAGATATGCCTGCGTCACCTCGCGCGCGCTCACCTCCCCCGCCTTCACGCGCGTCGCGAGCTGGGCAGCCGTGGTCGTCAGGATGTCCATGGGCACCCGCCGGTCGAGGACTGGATCGTTCGCGCGAGACGCGGGCCAAACGCCGTCCGCGCCGTGCGTGCCGTAGAGGTTAGTCCAAGACCTTGGGCACGAGGAAGTACTCGTCCGCGCCCTGGGGCGCTTGGCCCATCACGGCGCTGCGCGCGAGGGACTCACGCACGGCATCCTCGCGCTCGGGACAGAGGAGCGGCACGACATGGGACGTCGGCTGCACCCCCGACACCTCCAGCTCGTCGAGCTCTCGGAAGTAGTCGAGGAGCGAACCCAGCTGGCCGGTGAACGTCGCGAGCTCCTCCTCGGTCAGGGCGAGCCGCGCGAGTGCCGCGACCTTCCGCACCTGCTCGGGGGAGAGGCTCATCCAGCCGTCTCGTGAGGCGGCATCGCGACCCGCACCTCGGGGACAGGTCCCCACTTGGCGAGCAGGTGCTCCTTGCCACGCTGGAGCTGCTGGTCCGCAGCCGACCAGGCCCCCTGGCCGTCGCCCTTCGCCACCGCGGCGACGATCTGTTCCTGGTGGCGCCAGATCTGCTCGGGAGCGGCGTTCACGTCCGTGAGCAGACCGCTGAACTGGTTCACGAGCGCGCGCACGGAGTTCAGGAGCAGCGTGAAGACCAGGTTGCCCCCCACGCGGCTCAGCTCGCAGTAGAAGTCGATGTCCTGGTGGAGCACGCCGACCGGGTCCGTCGGCCGCCGCGCGGCGATGGCGCGAAGGCTCTCCAGCTGATCCTCGGTCGCCCGTTCGGCCGCCAGACGGGCCAGCTCGCGCCCTAAGATCTGCCTGAACTCGAGGATATCCTTCACTACCTTGACCCCGCCGGAGGGCAGAGGCGCGAGGTAGGTCAGGAGATCGAGGCCCGCGGTGTGCAAGAAGTCCAGAACGCGCGTCCCGTCTCCCTGGCGAATGCGAACCAGTCCCCCGTGTTCGAGCGACTTGAGCGCCTCGCGCAGCGACGCCCGGTTCACGCCGAGCTGCTGGGCCAGGGCCCGCTCCGGCGGGAGCTTGTCCCCCGCCTGGTACTGTCCCTTCAGGATCGAGTCCCGAAGGTGATCTGCAACTTCTTCTGCGACCTTCTGACGTGATTGTATTTTTTCCATAGTCGCCACGGCAGCCCTCTCTCGACACCGTTAATACGGAACGGCGCAGTGCGCCATTCCCGGAGTTGTGCGCCTTATAGCTCACGGACCACAATCGCGCAACCCGCCAACCCGTTGACATCCAGGCCCGGGATCGCTATGCAGTTGGGGAATCCAGGGGTTGCGCGCCGGGTTCTTTTCACGGCAGGGCGAAACGGGGCGGACCTCGTTTGATCAGGCCGATGCCTTCCTATAGAATGGGGGCGACGTGTGCGCTCAGGGGAAGGCAGAGGGCGGACGGGCGTAATTTTGGCTAGGCCTTACGAGATCTTCCAAGGGCTGGAGAACAAGCGGATGACACACCCGATGCGGTTCGTCGGTCTGAGCCTGGCGCTCCTGGTCCTGCCCGGGTGGTTGGGCTGCAGCGGCACGCAGCTCCCCGACGAGGACGCCACCTCCGGCACCGAGCGGAGCTTCGGCCTGCTCTCGGTGGCGTACGGGCACGACTGGGGCGACTCGGGAGACGATCTCGTCCTGACCACGACGGCGCAGTTCGTCCGCTACGGAGCGTTCGATCGGGAGCAGGTCTCGCGACTCCTGGCCCTGCCGCTCGAGCCGGGGCGCGACCTGCCCGGCCTGGACGCCTGTCGCGTCTACGACCTGACGGTGGACCTGAAGGCCGACGGGATGGTCCGCAGCGAGGAGCCGGGGAACGTGGAGCTGCTCGAGGCCGGCGACCTGCGCGTGCAGACCCAGGCCGGCACGGTCCTGCTCGTGCCGCGACACTATCCGGGCCTGCTCCCCTTCATCTCCGGCGTGGCGTACGGCGAAGCCCAGGCGATGCGCGTCCCCGAGGCGGGCGGCGTGAAGGCCTCCGCCGGCGGCGGCGAAGCGGTGGGCGCTTTCACGGTTCACGCCCCGAGCCCCACCCTCCCCAAGCTGACCCGCGTTGGAAGCGTCGCCCCAACGGCGACGACGCTGGTCAGTCGCACGGCAGAGTTGCCGCTGAGGTGGCAAGCCGCCGAGGCCGCGAGCCAGAGCGACGTGACCTACATCGAGCTGCGTTTCAGCCGCGGGCGTAAGGACCAGGCCCTCCGCTGCCGCGTGCGCGACGACGGTGCGTTCGACGTCCCCGCCGCGCTGATGTCCAGCCTCGCACCGGATGGAGACGGGAAGCTCACGCTCGAGCTCTCTCGCCTGCGCCGCACCTTTTTCGTCGCGCCGGGCCTGGAGCAGGGAGAGCTCCGGGTCGCCGTCCGCGACCGTGCGCCGCTTCAGCTCCAGTAGCGAAGCGGCCCCTCCTCGATCGTCGATTCTTCCCCAAGGAGCAGAGAGAGCCATGGCCGCGACGCTTGACGAGCTCACGTTCGATTACGAGGACGAAGGGCAGCTCGTACGCAAAGAGCTGAAGAAGGAGATCCTGAGCAAGGGGGCGTGGGCCACCGTGATGTTCCTCTATCAGGAGCTGGACAAGAAGGCCTCGGCGGAGGCGCCGGCCCCGATCTATCGCGCACCGAAGGTGTCGATCGTGCGCTTCAAGAAGATGAGCGGCCAGTACCGCAAGCAGTCGAGCTTCAACATCAGCAGCGAGAAGCAGGCGCGGCAGATCGTGTCGATCATCGAGGAGTGGTACGCGCCGGGTGGACCCGCGGCGGGGTCGGGCGCGGACGAGGGCGAGGAAGGGTACGAGGCGGAAGCCTAGCCGTCAGTCGCCACGCTGCGCGGGGGGGGCGCGGTGACGAGCCAGCGGACGTCGTAAGGGGAGAGCCCGAGCGGCTGAGCGAGGTCCAAGGGGCGACCGCCGTCGAGCAGGTCGAAACACCTCGGCGCGGGGCCCCGGGCCGGCAGACCGAGAGCGTCGAGCAACTCAGGAAGCCGGACGTCGTGGGGCGCGCCGCTCACCTCGTGGAGGAGGAGCGCGCTCGGCCCGCCGTCGGCCGCGCGGCGAAGGAGGGCGAAGACCCCGTCCCCGAGCGCCGGCACCGTCTGCTCGCCGACCGGATCGAAGGCGCTCGAGGAGGCGCGAGCCCGCAGCAGGCGCGCGAGGCGCGAGAAGACCTGGGCGCGGCGGGAGGCGGGATCCGAGAGCTCCTGCTCGAGGGGCCCGCGCTCGAGCTTCTCGCGGTTGATGGTGCGCTTGTGTCCCGTGCGCGCGACCCCTTCCGGCCAGCCGCGCGACCCGACGAGACTGTGGAAATAGAGGGCCGGCACGCCGCGCAGCGCGAGGAGGATGGCCTGCGCGAGGGAGAAGCGGGCGACCTGTCGGTCGAGCGGCTCGCTTGCACGCGGATCGTTCAGCGCGTCCCAGAAGCTCGCGTTCAGCTCGTAGGGGCTCTCGGTGCCGTCGGGAAGACTCCGCGCGGAGACCTCGCCTCCGTGAGCCCGCACCTGCGCGGCGAGCGCGGCGACGTCGGCCGCCGGGAGAAGGTCCCGCACGGGGGTCACGCCGATGCCGTCGTGCGAGGCGAGGAAGTTGAAGAAGGTCACCTCGCGCGAGGGGAGCTCGAGCCCCGCGGCCCAGGAGGAAAGCTCGGAGGCGCGGCCGGTGCGCAGCGTGTGGAGCACGAGCGGCGGCAGCGCGAAGTTGTAGACCAGCTGCGCTTCGCCGTGGCCGTCGCCGAAGTAGGAGACGTTCTCGCGGTGGGGCACGTTGGTCTCGGTGATCAGCGCGACGTGCGGAGCGACCTCGTCGAGGATGAGCCGCAGGACCCGGATCACGCCGTGCGTCTCGGGGAGGTGGAGGCAGGTCGTCCCGGCGCGCTTCCAGAGGAAGGCGATGGCGTCGAGGCGCAGGAGCGAGGCGCCGTGGGCCACGTACTCGAGGAGCACGTCCACGATCTCGGCGAGGACGGCCGGGTTGCGGAGGTCGAGGTCCACCTGATCGGCGCTGAAGGTGGTCCACAGGCGGAGCGGGCCCCGCGCGGAGGGGAACGTGGTGAGCAGCGGGCTCGTGCGCGGGCGGAAGACCTGGGATAGGTCTTCGTCGTCGGTCGCGGTCCGGAAGAAGTCGGCGTAGCGCCGCTCGCCGGCGAGGAAGGCCCGGCACCAGCTGCCCTGGGCCGAGGCGTGGTTCACCACCGCGTCGAACATGAGCTCGAAGCGCTGACCGAGCGCGGCGACGTCCTCCCAGCTACCGTGGGCCGGGTCCACGGCGCGGTAGTCCATCACCGAGAAGCCGTCGTCGGAGCTCGAGGGGTAGAAGGGCAGCAGGTGGACGGCGCTCACGAGGCCCGAGAGGTGCTCCTGGCAGAAGCCGGCCAGCGTGCGAAGGGGCGCCTCGCCCGGGGCGCGGAGCTGATCGGCGTAGGTGATGAGCACGCTGTCGCCGGAGCTGAAGCGCCGGCGGCCGGCGGGACGCGCACCCGCGGGCAGACGCGGTTGCCAGGTCGCCATGAGCGAGCGCAGCCGCGCGTGGAGCTCCGGGCCCCGCGCCTCGCCGTAGAGCGCGCGGAGCTCGGCGTCGAGGCGCGCTTCCGTCGAAAGGCGCTCGGTCGTGGGGCGTTCGGTCGAGGGCGTCATGTGGAGGAACCTCCTTGCTCGACGGGGCGTCCCGCGCGTCGCCACGCGGCAAGCGCGAAGGCGAGCACGGAGGTCAGGGCGGCCGCGACCGCGGCGCAGCCGAAGGCGAGGGGATAGCCTCCGCGTCGCTTGAGGTGCCCCACGAGCGGCGGGGAGGCGGACGCGCCGGCGAAGGTGAGCATGAGGAGGAAGCCCTGCGCGGTCCCACGCTCGCCCGCGGGAAGCGCGTCGAGCACGGAGCCGAAGATGTTCGGCTCGGCAAAGCCGCGCCCGGCCTGGGTGAGGCCGTAGGCGCCGAGCGCGAGACCGACCGACGGCGTCCCGGCCAGGGCCGCCACACCGACCGCCGACAGGGCGTACGCCGCGCCGACGAGGAGGGGACGCGCCACGCGGCTACGTCGCGCGAGGAGGTCCGAGCTCGCACCCCCCACGAGCTGTCCGATGAGGGTCGCGGCGAAGAAGACGCCGGTGAGCGTGCCGGCGGAAGCGACCGAGAAGCGGTGCGCCTCCTCGAGGTAGCTCGGAAAGAAGGTGTTCAGTGCGTTCATGGCGAAGGCCGCGCTGGCCGCCGCGAGCGCCATCAGCAAGACCGCGGGGGAGGCGACGATCGCGAGGTAAGGGCGCCGGAGGGCGGTGGCGGGCGAGGTCGATGGCTCCGTCGCGCTCGCGCCCGTGGTCGCGCTCCCGCGCGGTGGCTCCTCGAGGCGGCGCCAGACGAGGAGTGCGAGGAGGAGCCCCGGGGCCACGGTGAGCAGAAAGGGGAGCCGCCAGCCGAGGTGGGCGCCGAGCACGCCGCCCAGCGCGTAGCCCGCGGAGCCGCCGAGCGTGGCGCAGACGCCGTGGAGGGCGATCACGCGGCCGCGCTCGTGCGGTCCGTAGAGGTCCCCGATGAGCGAGAGCGCGGTGGGGAAGTAGCCGCCCTCACCGAGGCCGGTGAGGGAGCGCAGGAGCAGCAGGGAGTAGAAGCCGACGGCGGCGCCCGAGAGCGCGGTGACGGTGCTCCAGCCAAGGAGGGAGGCGAGCAGGATCTGCCGTCGGCTCAGGCGGTCGGCGAAGAAGCCGAGGAGCGGCGCCGACGCGGCGTAGACCACGTGAAAGCCGGTGGCGAGCATCCCCTGCTGCGCCTCGGAGAGGTGGAGGTCGCGTCCGATGAGGCTCAGGAGCGGGAAGAGCAGGTTCCGGTCGAGGTAGTTGAGAAAGGCGAGCGCGAAGAGGAGCGCGAGGATCTCTCGACGCCGCGGGAGGGCAGGCCCGGTGGAAGGGGGAAGGCTCATGGTGCGGGGTCCACGTCGGCGAGCGCCCCCTCCGCGAGGGCGAGGAGCGCCAGCGCGAGGCCGGACCAGGAGAAGGACTCCGGTCCGAAGGCCGCGGGCTCGCAGGCGCCGTCGCCCGACGGCGTCGCGGCGCCGCTGCGGTAGTACTCGCGAAAGCCCGTCCGAGCGACGAGCTCGAGCGAGCGGTCCACGATCGCGCGCGCGGGCGGCAGGTAGCGCGCATCGGCCAGGCGCTCGGCGGTCTCCACGAGGCCGCGGGCCACGAGCCAGTTCACGTTCAGCCAGGTGGAGCCGCGCCAGTACTCGTCGGGGTCGAAGGTGGGCTCGCTGCGCGCCACGGTGGGGAGCGGCCAGCGGGTCCAGAAGTGCGCGGGGTCTACGAGGCGCGCGAGAAGGCGCTCGGCGCGGGAGCGCGGAACGAGCTCGCCGGCGTAGAGCGCGACGAAGGGGGCGTAGGTCCAGAGGGGAAGACGCTCTCTCGCGGCCCCCCAGCGGTCGAAGTACCCGCCGCGCGCCTCGTCCCAGAGCGTGGCGTTCACGGCCTCCACGATGCGGTTCGCGGCAGCGCGGTAGCGCTCGGCCGCGCGAAGCTCGCCGAGGGCGTCGCCGATGAAGGCCAGGTCTCCGAGGTTCCGCACCAGGTGCGCCTGCAGGTCCACCGCCTCGAGACCGAGGAGCGCGCGTCGTCGACGCTGCGCCTCGACCTCGTCCAGCGCGCCCGAGAGCTCGGCTCCGTCGAGGGCCTGCAGCTCCTCGAGCATGAGGAAGCGCGCGCGAACGAGCTCCTCGCGCTTGCGCGCGGTCGGATTGTGCGTCCCCTTGTCCAGGTGCCGGGGGACGCGGCCGGTCGCGAGGAGCCGCGCGCAGGCCGCATCTCCGCGGGGCGTGGCGTCGGCCCCCGATTCCCAGAGGTGCCAGATGGCGCAGAGCCCGTCGCCGTCGGGGTCGCGGCGCCGGAGCCACCAGTCGTAGTACGCCGCGAGGCCGGGCCAGAGCTCGCGCCAGAAGGCCCTGTCACCGACGGTGCGCACGGCGTCGGCGACGATCGGCGGCTGGGTGATGGTCGAGGCCACCGGATTGCCCCACAGCGCCGCATCGCGGGTCTGGGCCTCGGCCGCCTGCTCCTCGCCCACGCCCAGCTGGCGGGCCGCCGCGCCGATGAAGGTCATGTGCGGCAGGCGCCCTCGGTCCGGCCCGTCCACGCACTGGGCGCGAAAGAGCGCGCGAAGCTCGGCCCGAGCCGCCTTCGCGTCGCCCAGCAGGCTGTGCACATGGGCGTGGAAGCAGGAATCCCAGAGCCACTGATGGGGATACGTCTTCGCGGCGGGCCGAGTGTAGCGCACGGCTCCCTCCTCGACGCGGTTCGCGGCGAGAAGGGCCGTCACGCGGGCGCGGAGCTCATCGGGGTCGAGGCGCATCGTGCCGATCTTCGCACGACGGAGCCCCCCTGGCGGGGAGGAAACGAGCGGCTACGGCGAAACTACCGGAAGAGGTTCCAGGTACCGGGGACCCAGACCAGCCGCGGGCCCCAGTAGGTGCTCCCCCACTGGCTGTGTCCGTACATGTTGTGATAGCCGACCGCGAGTCCGTGGAGCAGCCCGCTACGGAAGGGCCCGAGCCACCCGATGCGGACGCCCTGGATGTAGATGTACACGAGGAACGGGGTCATGTTCCGGACCTGGAGCACCTCGCGCCCCTTCTCGTGTCCGACGACCTTCACCTGGAGCGCGTCATCGGGGAGACGCTGGCTCTTGGCTTCGGCGACGGGGCGGGGGTTGGCCTGCGCTACCCGGGAGCTCAGCATGCAGGTGCCGGCCACCATCACGGCGAGCCCGGCGATCACGGCATTCTTCATCAGCTTGGTTGTCATGCGCGTTGTCTCCGTCTAGGCGTCGCGGTGGTTACTTGGCTTCTTTCGGGGGCGGCTGAACATCCTTCGGAGGCGTGCCCTTCTTCGCCGGCAACTTGGCGAGCAGGTCCTCCTTGGCCGTCTGGCCTCCCTGGCCGAACTCGTAGGGCCCCGTGGCCGGATTGAACCCCGCCGGCGGCGTGGCGAGCTCCGACTTCGCGACCTCTTTCACGTCCACCGTCTGCGCCTCGGTGACGAGCTTCGGATGAGCCTCGCCCTTCTCCTTCGCGCCCCCCTCGTTCACGATCTCCATGGACCACTTGAGCGGGAACTTCACCTTGGCCTTGAGCTGGTCCACGACCTTCTGGCCCTCGGCGTCCTGGAAGGGCAGGGTCAGGAAATCCACCATCAGCTTGCCCCAGGCCTCCTTGAGCTTGGCGTCGGCCGCGTGCCAGATGGTGAGGTTGACCTTCACCTTGCCGGACTTCTCGCCGTCCTTGCTCTTCACCTTCCAGTCGAAGCCCAGCACGGCGTCGGTCTGCACCGTCTCCATGCCCGCCACCTTGGCCTTGTCCTTGCCGTCCTTGAGCGTGATGGTGTACGCGCTGCGCGTCACCGAGGGACCGCCCTCGAGCAGATTGCCGACCTCGGCCCCCGCGAGCGCCCAGTAGGTCTTCTTGCCCGGGTCGGAGAGGACGTACTTCTTCGTCGCCGGGTTGTAGCGCAGCTCGGTCCCCTTCGGGATGAAGCCGTCTTCGGTGGTGAAGGTCAGCTTGCCGCGCTCGTCGGCGACCACCATGCTCTGGGTCATCACCGAGCCCTCTTGGGCCTTCTTCACGTCGCCCTCGCCCTTGCCCCCGAAGCCGGGGATGTCGAGCTTGGTCTTGAGCGTGAGACTCGCGGCCGGGACGTTGCCCGCCGCGAAGGCGGTATCGGTGGCGAGAGCCCCGGGACCTCCGGCTGGCTCTTCGGGCTTCTTCGGGGGTTCCTTCGCTGCTTTCGGATCGGTCTTCGGCTCCTCGGGTTTCGGTTCGTCCTTCTTGCAGCCGGGCCCGAGCAGGGCCAGGCCGAAAGCTACAGCTACCACGTGCATTGTGCGCATAGCCGTTTCCTCCACAGGTGGCTTGGATCGCCGGTGATGGTATGTCACGCCGTCGGAGAGCGCAACATTCGCCTGAGCGTTTGGGTTCGATCGGATTCGCGACTAGAAGGTGTCGAATAGCTCGAGCTCGAAGGGCTTGCTCAGGTAGCGACCCTCGCAGAGCACCTTGAGCGTGCCGGTGTACTTGCCCTTGTAGATGTAGAGCTGGTCCAGCGCCAGATCGATGGCCATGCTCCCCTCGCGCGCGGTGAGCTCCTTGGCCGGCACGGCGTAGCGCGAGCTCCCCGTGGCCGAAGAGAGGTCCGCGGAGATCTCGAACTTGGCCTGCTTCGTGACCAGATCCTTGGCGAAGGAGACCCAGACCCAGACGCGACAGCCGCGCCGCTTCTTGCAACCGGTCGTCGTCTGCGCCGTCTCCGCGCTCAGTCCGTCGTTGGCGCTCACCGTGTCGATGCGAAAGCCCGAGAGCGGCGGCGGCAGGGTTTTGGCCTGCTTGGGCTTCTCCTTCGTCCCCATCTCGCCGAACAGCTTGTGCCACTCGGACTGCAGGATCTTGAGCCGGCTGCGGTAGGTCGCCCCCTCCACCTGATAGGAGAAGAACCACTGCAGCTCCTGGTCGATCTTCTTCTGGAGCTCCTCGGCCTCTTGCGTCGGCGACGGCCCCTTCTCCTTGGCGCCCTTCGCGGGCTTGGCGGCCTTGGGCTGGGCGCCGGCCGCCCCCCCGAGGAGCAGCGCGACGGACAGGACGGAAGCGGACACACCTCTCACGATCATTCGCATCGTCATGGGATCGTCACCTGGAGCAGCTTCTCGCCGCGGCTACCGGTCAGGTACTTGTAGGTCGTGCCCGCCATGTGCTCGGTGCACACGTTGAGTCGCAGCGTGTAGCTCCCCGCCGGAAGACCGTGTCCCTTGATGGCCAGCTTGAGCTTGGTCGTGGCGCTCTTGATCGGCAGGCGCTCGCGCAGGAGCGCCTTCTTCGTGTAGGAGGACTCGGCCACCACATCCACGTAGGCGGGGGCGACGTCCTTCGCAAAATTCTTGCGGGTGAAGGCGCCGGTGAGCTGGATGACCCCGCCCTTCGCGACGGTCGCCTTGGCGTCGGTCAGCTCGATCTCGCTCGAGTAGGTGCGGTACCAGTTGCGATAGTGCGGGAGCTGGACCTTCACGCTCGGCAGCGGCGGGTCCTTCACGCGCATCACCCCGAGGCTCACCTGCGTCTCGCGGCTGTAGGCCTTGTCGTAGCTCGAGAAGACCGCGGCGATGAAGTAGCGCCCGGGGGCGAGGCCGAAACCCTGCACGTGGTGCGAGTAGCGCGTGGAGCGATAGGCCGCCGGCGCCGAGTACGAGTCGTCCACGTACATGGCCTTGGTGAGATTCTGGTAGGGCGAGGCCATCGGCAGGTAGCGCTCGTCGAAGAGGTACCAGGCGATGCGGATGTTGCGCGCCTCCTTGACCCATTCCTCGGGGAAATAGGCCTGCACGTGGATGTAGAAGTCGTCGGGGTTCACGACCGCCACCGTGTAGGCCGAGCTCGTCGGATAGGTGGAACCGTTATCCGGGCGTGCGGTCTCGACCTCGAAGCCGGTGGGGGCCGTATAAGCGGGGGCGGCCTGTCCCTTGCTGCGGTAGATCGCGGTGCGCGCCTGCTGGAGGTTGGCCAGCGAGTCGCTGTAGATCTGCTGCAGGTCGTAGCGGTTGGTGGAGGCCCACTTGCGCAGCTCCTCGATGGCGGCGAGCTGCGCCTTGAGCGCGTCCACGCGCGAGGCCGGGGAGCCCTTGGCCCCCTTGCCCCCCTTCATGGTCTTGCTCAGGTAGGCGTCGATCCCTTCGCCCTTGTCGGGGGCCGTGGGAAGCGCGAGTTGAGCGTGCGCCGTGGCGCCGAAGAGGGCGCCCGCGAGCACGGCCGGGATGTGTAGGATTCGCATGCTCTTGTCACCTCACGTCGTGGGCGCACCGGAAACCGACCATCGGCAAGCCCTTGTCCTCGAGAAATACGAAGCGGTGGGTAGGGGTCAGTTGGGATTTCGGATCGCGGTCGCTGCCGCCGCGGATGACGCGCAGCTTGGTCCAGGCCCCGCCGTAGCGGAACTTGGGCGGCGGCGTGGTCCGCTTGCCGCAGGTCTTGGTGTAGGCGCCGAACTTGTCGGCCACCCATTCCCCGACGCCACCGATGATCTTCGTGAACTCCGCGGCGTGCTCGCGCGCGGCGAGCTCCCACTCGGCCTCCGTCGGCAAACGTCGCCCGGGGCGGCTCCGGCAGTAGCGGTCGGCCTCGCGCCAGGTCACCTGGGTGACCGAACGAAGCGCGGCCTCGCCGGCGGGTTTGAAGCCCCGCCAGCGCTTGTCCTTGCGCAGCGGCGCGCCGGCCGGACTGGCGAGGAAGGTGGCGAAGGCCCCCTGCGAGACCTCTGCGCGATCCAGCTCGACGTCGGCCACGGTGCAGGAGTGGCTCGGCCGCTCGAGCTCGGTGCCGTCGTCGCGACCGATGGTCAGCGTGGCCGCCTTGATGCGCACCGTGGCGCGCGCCGTGGCGTGCACCGTCCCCGCCGCATCGCTCGCGACAGCCGCCGCGTCAGCCCGGCGCGTCGCCTCCGCATCGGGCCTGGGCGCCGCCGCGTCGGGCGAGGAAGCGCGACCCGCGTCGGCCGCACGCGGCAGACCGGCATCGGACTGCACGGTCGTCGCGGGCCGCGTCACGCGGTAGACGGCATAGCCTCCGCCGCCGAGGAGCACGAGCAGGGCGGATAGGAGCGCGACGGGCGGCTTCTTGCGCGCGGAGGCGTCGTGCCCCGTGCGCGCACCGAGCTGCCCCGAGAAGTCAGGGGTCATGCGCCCCGGCGTGATGCGCGCGTCGGGCCACGGGGGACCCGTCCGCCCCGGGGGAACGCCCGGAGCTGTCGGCGCGGTGGGAACGTTGTCCCGTGGTCCCGTGGCGTCGGCCCGCGCGGCACCGTGCCCGCTCACGTGCGTGCGGGGCACGGGCGTGTGCCGCATGGTCTGCGGGATCGCGCCGCCGTGGAGGCCGAGCTGCGTTGGAACGGCGAGCAGCGCGAGGCGCAGGTCGGTCATCGTGGCGAAGCGGTCGGCCGGGTTGCGCGCCATGGCCTTCGCGATGACCGCCTCGATGGGCGCGGGGAGGTCGGGGCGACGCTGACGCGGCGGCACCGGGTCCTGCACCTTCACCGCCTCGAGCGCCAGCATGGGGTTTTCGATCTCGTACGGCAGGCGCCCGGTGAAAACGCGGTAGACCACCACGCCGGTCGAGTAGATGTCGCTGCGGGCGTCCACGGCCTTGCTGTCCGCGGCCTGCTCGGGCGAGATGTAGTCGGGCGTCCCCATCACCTGCGCGGTCTGGGTGAGCTGCTTCGCCCCCTCCTGCTGCATCTTCGCGATGCCGAAGTCGAGCACCTTCACGAAGTCCGGCCGCACCGGATCGTCGACCAGAAAGATGTTCTCGGGCTTCAGGTCGCGGTGCACGATCCCCTTCTTGTGCGCCGCGGCCATGGCGTCGCAGACCTGCACCAGAATCGCCACGCCGCGCTCGACGGGGAGCACGGGCTCGGCGGCGAGCAGGTCGGCGAGCGGCTGACCGGCGAGATACTCCTCGATGATGTAGTGGATGCCGTCCTCGGTCTTGTTGACGTCGAAGACCTCGAGGATGTGAGGATGCTTGAGCTGGCTCGCGGAGCGCGCCTCGCGGTGGAAGCGCGCGATGAGCTCCTCGTTGAGGCTGAGCTGCGGGTGCAGGAGCTTCACCGCGAAGGCCGTGTCCAGGCGCACGTGCCGCGCCTCGTAGACCGAGCCCATCCCGCCCATGCCGAGCAGGCGCACGAGCTGGTAGGTCCCGGCGAGCTGCCGACCGATGAAGGGGTCGTGCGCCGCCGCGGAGCGCGCGTCCACGAGGGGCGTGCCGTCGTACGGGCACTTCAGATAGCCCTGATCGAACTCGCGGTGGCAGGCGGGACAGATCATCAAGGACATGGGCACGCGCCCCGAAGGAAACGAGGGTCTAAATGATACGTTCTCACCGAAGGGCGCCAGTGTACCTCATGCGCGAAGGCGACGGAATCTCGGCCCCGTTCGGACAGGACCGGACACGACCGGAAGGATGGACGGATTTTTTGCGCGCGGGTAGGACATGTAGTACATCTGAGTACACGACATGGCACTCCGCGCTTCTCTAGCCCTTCCACCGCAAGAACGACGACAGGCCGAGCGGGCTCGCATCTGCATCGCCGTGCGGAAACGCATCGGTTCCCGCGCCGTGCTCTGCCAGGCCTCCAACATCAGCACCCGGGGGATGGTGCTGGCCCAGGTCTCGGAGGGAGTAGAGATCGAGGGAGAGAAATGCTGGCTCGAGTTCACCCTGCCGGGCTCGGAGGTGCTCATCGCCGCGCGCGGGCAGATCCTGCGGTCGCGGCGCCACGAGCGCTACGAGCTGGCCGCGGTGCGCTTCACCTCGCTCGCCCCCTCCCACCGACGGATGATCGAGCGCTATCTCGACCTCGGCCCCAACACGACGCTCCCCTCCCCCTTCGGCGTGGTCTGAGAGGCGTTCCCCGCCAGGGACCCTGTCGCGCTGCCCTGTCGCGCCGTGGTTGGCGCGCGTCTGAGCGGGGAGTATGCTCGGCGCCCATAACGGAGGACGGAAGCGGAGCGTAGACGGTGAAGGATCAGCCGACGGACGAGGCCCTCATGGCCGCGTATGCACAAGGAGACCGACGAGCGTTCGAGGCGCTATTTTCGCGCCTCGGCCCGCGAGTGCACGGCTTCTTTCTGCGCCGTTTCGGCAGCCCGGCGGTGGCCGACGACCTGATGCAGCTCACCTTTCTCAAGGTGCATCGGGCGCGGGCCGAGTATCGCACCGGGGAGCCGGTCCGCCCGTGGGTCTTTACCATCGCGGCACGCGTGCGCGTGGACGAGCTGCGCCGGCGCGGGCGGCGTCCCGAACGCACGGGGGTTGCGGACCTCGAGCCGCGCATCGATCCCGCGGACCCACCGCAGCTGGACGCGGCGACAGCGCTCGAACACGCCGAGAAGGCGGCCCAGGTCAGGGCCGCGCTCGAGGGACTGCCGGAGTCGCAGCGCGTCGTCGTGCATCTCCACCGGTATGAAGGAATGACGTTCGATGAGATTGCGAAGCTGCTCGGGACCACGGAGGGTGCGGTGAAGCTGCGTGCCTTTCGGGCCTACGAACAGCTCCGCAAGCGATTGGCCCCGCTCATCGCCGAAAGGGAGGCGGTGTGATGTCTTGCACGCGCCTCAAGGATCAGGCGACCGCCCTGGCCAACCTGCCCGAGGACCACGACGAGCGTCGCGCCGCGTGGGCCCACGCGGAAGCCTGCGCGGGGTGCCGCGCCACGCTTGAGGAGGGGATTCGCCTCTGGGCGCTGCTAGGCGAGCTCCCGGCCCCGCCGCCCCCGTCGCCGGAGGTGATGCGACGGGTCGCGGCGGAGATCCTCTCGGAGCCGGTCTGGTCCCAGGGTGAGGTGCGGGAAGCCTCGCGCCTGCCGCAGTTCATGCTCCCCATCGCGGGGGCGGCCGGCTGGGGCGCGCTCCTCGCGCTGGCCAAGAAGTACCCCCCGCTCGGTTTCTCGTGGGCGCTCAGCGCGGGCTTCATGCTCGTCGCGTGCGTGCTGCTCGCGCTCGTGCTGAAGCGGCGGAGCGGACTGCTCGTCGCGACGGGGATCGCCTCCGTGGCGCTGAGCGTGATCGGGGCCGGGACGTCGGCCGTCTCGTGGGGGCACGGCGGCATCTGCATCACCGTGGAAGCCGTCTCGGCGCTCCTGCCGCTTTTTGCGGTGGCGGTGCTCTTCGGCCGGCGTTTCGCCGTAAAGAGCGCCGCGCAGTACGTGGCCACGGCGGCCGGTGGAGCACTCGCCGCGCAGGCGGCGCTACACATCACCTGCCCCGGCAACGAGCTGCACCACAACCTCATCTTCCACACGGGAGGTGTCGTGGTGGCGGCCGTGCTCGGACTGCTCGTCGGCAACCTACCCGCGCTACGGCGCGCTCGCGCGCACCAGTAGGGGGCGGCCTCGGGGCCACAGCCCGGACCGAGGGGACCCGAGCGGCAGCATGCTCCGACCTGCGCTGCGCGGCGTCGAGTTCACGCCGGCGTCCCACCCGGGAGGTCCACGATCACGAAGCCAGACTCGAGCACCATGCCGAGCGCATAGATCAGCGCCCCCGGTGGGTGCGCGTTCCAGCCCGCGGCCAGAGCTCCTCCCCGTGCCGGGCGCGCATCGAGATACTCGTCCCACCCACCTGCTTCGCCCCAGGTCACCTTGGGCGGAGCATCATCCGTCGTGCAGCACCCGACGACCGGGTCCAGAGCCCGACGATCGTAGGTGGTAACGCTCGGCGGAAGCTGCGCCTCAGGATGCTCCTGCCAGGCCGGCCCGCGCCGAAGCGGTTGACGCGGCACCAGCTCGGAAACGCCGAGCTTGGCGGGCCCCCGCTCACAGCCGTCGATAGTTGGGCTGCAAGCGACGCGCACCGCGCGGAGGATGCAGCGGTCCCCGAAGGGGCCGATCATCTCGGCCGCGACCGCAATCCACCAGGCGCCCGGGTGGGCCTGAAATATGGTCACGCCCGCGTCACGCGCAGAGACAGCCTCTCCGAGCCAGAGCCATCGTTCGTCTAGACGCATCGGACATCCTCGGCGCCCAGCCAAGGCAACACCAGCGGGCCCTCAGCTCTCGCCGTCCACGAAGGCGCGAGGGAAGCGGGCGTAGAAGGCGATGGCGCGCTCGAGCTCGCGCAGGTCGACGCACTCACCCACCTTGTGCGTGTTCTGCTCGATCCCCGGGCCGAGGCCGAACATCGGCGGGTGCCGCACAGCGCCCGAGGTGACCCAGCGCTTGCGCTCGCCGACGGGCACCGAGGTGTCCTGGGTGGGCAGGAGAAAGCCCACTCCGTCGGTGGAGAAGATCCAGCGGTCCACGCGCGGTTCGCGCCGAAGCGCCCCGCGCTCCTCGGGGCCCGCCGGCACCTGCGGGGAGACCACGTCCCGGTAGCTCGCCACCGCCGCGCGGATCGCCGGGTGATCTTCCGGCGTGACCCAGCCCATGTAGATCTGCGCGTTGCCGGGGCGAAAGCCGCGCCAGGTCGGGTCGTCGTACGTCGGCACGCGCACCTCGACGGCGAGTCCCGCCTCGCGCGCGGCCCGCACCGCGTCCAGCTTCTCCACGTCGGCGAGCGCCTGCTCCCAGGTCTCGCCCACGGTCAGCCGCCGGTCGAAGCGGAAGGTGAAGCGCTCGGGGACCGCGCAGTCGCTCGGCGTCTCGAGCACCGCCCACGAGGCCGTGCGCGTGCCGTGTCCGAGGAAGGCGTGGTCGGCGAAGCCCTCGCGCGCGTCGTAGCGGCGGGCGGCCTCGGCCACCATGGCGCCGCCGTGCTCGAGCGGGTTCTTCCCCTCCCAGGGCATCGACCCGTGACAGGAGCGCCCCGTCACGACCACCTCGATCTGCATACGCCCGCGCTGGCCGCGGTAGATCCCGAGCGCTCCCTTCTTCGCGTCCCCGGTCCCCTCGGTCAGGATCACCACGTCGGGGATGCGGTCGGCGGCCGCGCCCGGCAGGACGTGCTTCATCACGTAGGCCGGCCCGCCCCCGTCGTTGTCCTCCTCGGCCACCGTGGCGTACGAGACCACGATCGCCCCGCGCAGCGCGCCCTGCGGGATGAGCTCGCGCAGGATCTTGCTCGCCACGACCTGCCCCACCACGCCCCCGAGCTGGTCCGCCGAGCCGCGACCGAAGAGCAGGTGCTCCCAGTCTCCGTCGGAGGGCAGGTGCCCGAGCTCGCGCCGCAGAAAGGCCCGGTCGATGCGCGCGGGGTCCGTCACGCCGTCGTAGGCGTCGATCCCGCCGATCTTCTCGCGCCAGGCCGGCCGCAGCGCCCGCACGGTGTCCGAGTGGCCGTCGAGGTAGATCACGCGCTTGTCGGCCGGCGCCACCCCGTCCTGCGGGTCCTCGACGACCCAGACGAGGTTGCCAAAGTCGTCGAAGAACACGTCTCGCTCGGTCGCCACGGCGCCGATCTCGACGATCCGCCGCCGCAGGTACTCGAGGCGCGGCCGCTCGTGGTTCGACAGACCGCACGCCGGGTCCCCGCCCTGATCGACGGGCCGGTCCACGAAGTCGGCGGGGATGCGCACGCACTCCCTCAGGAGCTCGGCGGCGAGCGGCCGATAGCGCGCCGCGAGTGCGGCAATTTGCGAGCCCAGGCTAGTTGACATGGTCACTCCTCGACCGGAACGGATCGGTGTGGGATCAGAGACTCTCGAGGCGGGCTGCCAGCTCGGGCACCTTGGCCACGCTGAGCAGCGCCATGATGACGTAGACCTTCCAGTTCGCCTCGCGCGCCACGTGCACGCTGTGCCGCGCCATGATCCCGGGCGAGACCTCCGCGCCGATGTCCGCCGGCAGGCAGTGCATGTAGAGCGCCTTGCCCCCCTCGGTCCGCTCCATGCGCCGCTCGTCGCAGATCCAGTCGCGGTGCTGCGCGTTCTGCGCGAGGCAGCGCTTCTCGATCTCCCCCATCGCCGGCTTGTCGCCGCGACGATTCGCGGCCACGCGCTCGAGCATCAGCTCGTGCGGGCCCCAGCTCTTGGGGTAGACCACGTGGGCGCCGGAGAAGGCCTCGTCCATCGAATGGGTCACGCGGAAGGTGCCGCCCCCCCTGTCCGCGCCGCGCTTGGCCGCGTCGAGCGTGTTCTCGAGCAAGCGGTAGCCCTCGGGGTGCGCCAGGGTCACGTGCGCCCCGAAGCGCGGGAGGAGCATGATCAACCCCTGCGGCACCGAGAGCGGCTTCGCGTAGCTCGGCGAGTAGGCCCACGAGACGGCGATGCGCTTGCCCGCGATCCCCTCCGGGAAGAACTCCTTCAGCCAGCAGAGGTCCGCGAGCGTCTGCGTCGGGTGATCCACGTCGCATTGCAGGTTCACGATCGGGACAGAGCGCGAATTCGTCGTCGCGGCGAGGTAGTCGTCGATCCCCTTCTTCACCTGCTGCATGAAGCGATTGCCCTCGCCGAGGATCAGGTCGTGACGCACGCCGAGCGCGTGGGCGTTCATGCCGAGCATCGCCCCGGTCTCCGCCGCGGTCTCGCCGTGCTCGACCTGCGTCGAGGAGCCGTCCACGATCACGGGCTGCATGCCGAGACGCGCCGCCGCCCCGGCCCAGGCCGACTTGGTGCGCGTCGAGTTGTCGAAGAAGAGGGCGTAGGCCAGCTCGTGCGGCAGCAGCGGCGTGCGCTTCCCCGCGCGGTCGAGCGCCGCGAAGCGCGCGGCCACGCCGACGAGCGCCTCGAGCTCGTCCTGGTCGAAATCCTCGGTCGTCAGCAGGCTGCGACCGCTCAGCTTGCGCAGCACCTCGGGCTTGAGCGGGGGCACGGAGCTCATCGTCATGGTCCTCATCCTTTCCGTACGCGGGTGCCGGCCTGCCCTTCGCAGGCCTCCCGCAGGGCATCGGTGTGGCAGATAAGCGCCTCGTCGCCGCCGAGGCGCAGGAAGTCGATGGCCGCCTCGACCTTCGGGGCCATGCTCCCGGCGGGGAATTCGCCGCGGTCGAGGAGCTCCTTCAGCTCGGAAGCGGTGGTCTCGCGCATCGGCGCGCGCCCAGGGCCGCGGAAGTCGCGATAGACCGCGTCCACTCCCGTAGTGATGACGAGCCGCGACATTCCGAGCTCCGCGGCGAGGAGCGCGCTCGCGCGGTCCTTGTCGATCACCGCCTCGACCCCGTGCTCGGTGCCGTCGGGTCGGCGCACGACGGGGATCCCACCGCCCCCGCAGGCGATCACGGTCACCCCCTGGGCGGCGAGCAGGCGGATCGTGTCGAGCTGCAAGATGCGCAGGGGCCGCGGCGAGGGGACGACGCGCCGGTAGCCGCGACCCGCGTCCTCGACGAGCTTCCAGCCGCGCTCGCGCTCGAAGGTCTCCGCCTGCTCGCGCGTGTAGAACTTGCCCACCGGCTTGGTGGGCTGCGTGAAGGCCGGGTCGTCGGCATCCACCTCCACCTCGGTGACGATGGTGACCACGGGGACCTCGGCCCCGCAGCGGCGGAGCTCTTCGCGCAGCTTCAGCTCGATCATGTAACCCAGCGCGCCCTGCGAATCGGCGACCAGCGAATCGAGGGGCACCTCGTGCATCGTCGGCTGGGCCAGCTCCGAGCGGAGCTGCATGAAACCGACCTGGGGCCCGTTGCCGTGGGTGATGACCACGTGCTCCCCGCGGGCGAGGAGCTCCGCCACGGGCACCATGGCCTTCGCCGTCGCGCGAAACTGATTCTCGATGGTGGGGGGCAACGCTGGATCGAGCAGCGAGTTGCCTCCCGTGGCGAGCACGAAACCCTGCATGTGTCCCATCCGGCGCGGTGGCTTGAGGGCGGGAGATTACTCGAGGGGACGCGACCGGGTAAAGGCCCCCACGCGGCCCGGTCAGGGCAATCGAGTTCTCGGAGATGGGGTATGGAGGGGGGGCGGCGCGCTCGGGTGAGCCGGAGAAGGGAGTGAACCGCCCCGGGCGCAGCACTGCGCCCAAGGCCTTTGCATCGATCCCCGCCCCACACCGCCGCTATCACCCCGTGGTTCCCTCGAGCCCTCGCGCGCGGTCCACCCGCCACGGCTACACCGCGATCACCGGAGCCCAAGGGGGCGCGAGGTGACGCGAGGCCCGGGCGGCGTCCCGAGTGCCAGCCGCCCTCCCTCCCCCCCATTCCGCGGCTGGCGCGAGGGCCCGAGCCGCCGCTTGCGCCG